>JABSPG010000073.1 GCA_013214445.1 Ekhidna sp.
ACCCCAACGATTTGTCGGGGTTTTATGCAGAGGCGGAGGGATTCGAACCCCCGGTACCTCGCGGCACAACGGTTTTCAAGACCGCCGCATTCGACCACTCTGCCACGCCTCTGTGCTCTATGCAATAATTCGCTTCATGCGAAATTGGAACGCAAAATTAGCCGTTTTGACGAAACTCGCAAATTCAATTTATTGGAAAAAGGGAGAAATCGACTTTTGCATTCTTTCAGGCATTTTCACGGGTCTTCCGGTATGCATATTCATGAAAGCAAGCACCGTTTCTCCCGTGTTTATAAGTTTGCCTTCTTCATTTCTTATCTCGTACAAAAAAGTCATCCTCGCTCGAGGCATTTCGGGTATGATCAACCTCAAGGTAAGTAAATCGTCATATTTGGCAGGCCCATGATATTTGATATTCATGGTTAAGACAGGCATACCCACACCAGCTTCTTCCATTTCGCTGTAAGGGAAGCCTAACGATCTAAAACCTTCTACCCGGGCGATTTCATAGAATTTTGGGTAGTTGCCATAGTAGCAGAAACCCATCTTATCAGTGTCTGCATACCTTACACGTACTGTTGTTTCGAAAGTAAACATTATCGGTAGATTCTTTCTTGATTTAATGCTCGCTGAAATTTGCGGGCATTCACATTATGTTCCCTTAGGGTTTTGGCAAACGCATGGTAACCTGAGAAATCTGCTTTGGCGCAGAAGTAGAGGTAGTTATGATCTTCGTAGTTCAATACCGCATCAATTGTTGGAATACTTGGCATATTGATAGGGCCCGGAGGTAAACCGTAATATTTGTAGGTGTTGTATGGAGATTCGAAGACCTTATCTTTGTTTAGAATTCGTCGTATGCTGAAATCCCCTATCGCAAATACGAGCGTTGGGTCTGCCTGCAGCTTTATCCTTTTTTTTAAACGATTTATGTAAACGCCAGCAATGGCTGGAGCTTCATCCATCTTATTGGTTTCTCCTCGAACAATTGAAGCTAATGTTGAAACTTCCGTCAAAGTCAAGTTCAGAGCTTCCGCTTTTTTCCTGCGGTCGGCATTCCAAAAATTGTCATACTCGCTTTTCATTCGATTAAGCAATCCTGTTGCAGAAGTTGTCCAGTATACTTGGTAGGTGTTTGGGATAAACATGCTAATGAATGTCTGTTGATCAAATCCATAGAAAACAGCTGTTGTGTCATGAAATAGCACTTGTGCCAAATCAGCGGAATCAATCTCCAAACTTTGTGTTAGCAACTTTGGGAGTTGTTCAAGTTTACGTGCATTTGAGAAGGTAAGCTTCACGGGTGTTTGATAGCCAGAACGGAGAAGATTAATAAGCTCCACATTAGTCATATTATCTTCAATGAGATACATCCCGTTTTTGACACTAGTATCAAGATCCTTAAGCTTAGCCAAAAAACTAAAGGAGACTAGATCGTTTACTATTCTTTCCTCTGATAGTCTATTTTGGAGTTGCTTGAATGTCGTTCCTTTTGGGATGGCAAAGTATCTAGATTCCTGCTCTACTAGGACATTTGGCGTGTACAATATTTGATAGGTGTAAAAGGCAAAAGATGAGAGCATCATCGTGAAAACCACCAAAAACAGGGCGATAAAGTATTTTTTCCGCATGACTGCAAAAATAGTGTGACTAGGTAATCTCGCTCATGTTTTTTGGAAAAGCTGCAACTGCAAACCTTCCATGGTGTGATACGGAGATCGGGTGGTTTCCTGGCTTAACTATTGGTAGATTCAATTCATCAGAACCGATGTGATAATCATATCCTTGTTCTCGGAAATTGTCAATTAGCATAAACCGGATTCCATTTTCCCAGTTCGGGTGGTCATCGTCAAATAGTTGAAAGTTGATTTTTGAAGGATCTCCAGCTATCGCTAAAACATAGTTCTCAGTTATGTAGTACTGCCCAATCTTGCTTTTTGAACTAAAATGAAAGATGTTTCTTTCTTTCTTTATTTGGATAGGAATTTTAGTTGGGGCAAAGTTCAACGGCTCTCTATCATATTTGAAAGTAGCTTCTTTTGCTGACCAAAGTAGCCAAAAAAGGAGGGGATGCTCAATAACCTGGTCTTCAGGATGCAATATCAGGTTTAGACTTCTATTGTTTCTTTTCTTAAAAGAAGAATCTTTTAGGTCTACTATGTCTATCCCGAGTTTCAAAATAGCATCACGAAGTGCTTACTCCATCCACTCATTTATGATGTAAGTTGTTTCAAATACTTCCCCGATTCTTCCATCATCATCATATTCATGTACAAAATCCACGATTTCACCATCGACGATCAGATCATAGCGAACTTCCCATTGTGCATCTGCCTGCGGCTCATAAGGTTCCAGACCATTTAATAGCTTAAGTTTAACTTCTTCGTCTCCTGTAATCACATATGGTGTAAGATCAATTTTGAAGTTCACTTCTGGACTGTTATGAATTGTGCCACTGTCAAAGATTAGTGAGTCATTCACTAGCACATTTACTCGATTGTCTATTTCAGATATCGCAAGTAGATACTTTGCTTGTAGTTCTTGCTCTTTAACCTGAGTGACCTCTTCCTTTGTTTCTTCTTGTTCTTTTTTCGGGGCAGAACAAGCTGATATCAGTAGGACTAGTAATAAGAAAGGTTTATTCATTTTTGTTAGCTTTTGATCATTCAAAATTACACAATTGCCGTCTGTAGTTCCAGAAGGTTCAAGCCTACACTGATTCCGAGCAGAATTCATCCAATAGATTTAGAAAATTCTACTATTGTAAACAATAATGAGGCCAAATAATCGATCTTTGTTTTTCTCATTTTTGCTAAATGATAACTTTCAGAAGCTGTGTCTTTTACGTTTTTCTTTGCACAAGTATTGGAGTTTATTCGCAGGTACTAATTCCATCATATTTTCATCAGGATTATTATGACCTGCTACGTATGAAGAATGATTTTGATGATCCCATCACATATCTGCCGTCTATTGTAAATAACTATCAAGTAGATTCTGCATTGAGTTGGGATATTTGGGAAGGGAAATTTGATATTTCATCAAAAAAGAATCAAAGTTTTCAAATCTTGGATCCTAGTCTACGTTTTGCTTACTCTTCCTCGTATGTTGATACATACAATGATGGAGCTGTATGGGAGGGAAAAGGGATTAGTAGCTCAATTAATTTTGGCTTTCAAGGAAGAAAAGGCTTTTTAAGTTACACATTCGCACCTGTGGTCTTTTATGCTCAGAATCAAGATTTTTATGTTGCTCCATCTCCATTTAACAAGAATGAATTTTCTTATCCATTTGAGCGAAAGATTGATTGGGTCGAGAGATATGGAAACTCGTCCTTAAACAAATTTCATTTTGGTCAATCGGAATTGAGATTGACATACAGGAAAGTAAGCTTAGGTCTGTCAACTCAAAATTTTATGCTTGGACCAGCGCAGGTAGCTCCTATTTTGATGTCCAACAATGCAGGTGGTATTCCCCATATTGATTTTGGGAGTGCTCGTCCCTATGCTACAAAACTTGGTCAGCTTGAATACAAAATATTTTGGGGCTTGATGAATGAGTCTGATTTTTTTGACGAAAATCCAGATAATGACCAAAGGTATTTTGCAGGAGCAGTTATTGGCTTCCAACCTCGTTATGTGCCTGGTCTCAGTATTGGATTGAACCGTGTTATGTATCGAGAAATGTTTGACGGTGATTTTTCTCCTTTAGATATCATTGCTCCACTTTGGAAGAACATTGAAGATCCTGCCTTGCCAAATGATAATTATGATCAAATGTTTTCATTGATGATGAAATGGAAATTTAAAGAGTACGGGTTTGATGGGTATATGGAATTTGCAAGGAATGATCTACCAGGGACAATTGTGGATTTGTTCGAAAATCCAGAGAGAACGAGAGCAGTGACTATGGGTTTAGTAAAAACGTTTGATTTTTCTAATGAGCATGTTCTTCGTCTAGTCTATGAGCATACAAAGCTGAATAAGATAAAGATGTCTACAGCTACAATTGGTCATCCAACATACTATGTCCACGAGATTGTCGATAATGGTTATACAAATAATGGTCAGTTGATGGGTGCATACATAGGACCAGGTTCTAATGCTCACCATATTCGTCTTCAGTACTTCACCGAAAAAGGTAGGATTGGAGTAAGTTTTGATCGTGTAAGGTGGAATGATGATTACTTTATTGACAACTTTGCAGGAAATCCTGATTTGGAACCTAATGACCAGCGATACAGGTGGGGAATTAACTACCTAAGGTTTATTGGTAATTTTGTGTTAGATCTTGATTACCAAGTTGGCTACAGAAAAAACTGGTACTACGAAGATGATTTAAAAATTTGGAACCAATATCTGGGCTTAAATATCAGTTACTTGGTAAGATGATTAGTAGAAAAATATAGCTTATGTCTTTGTTCATTGATGTTGCAAAAATAATTTTAGAAAAAAAGGATGCTGACCATGCAAAAGGGCTGCAACTAAATCTTGCGGAAGAAGAGAAAGTGTCCTCCCGAACAGAAATAATAAACTTCTTACTGCAAGGTAGATCAGATGCAAATTATTTGGAGATTGGGGTAAGAAACCCTGAAGACAACTTCAATTACATCGTTGCGGCTAACAAATACAGTGTAGATCCAGGGGTGGAATTTGAAGAAAATCCTGTGGACTTTCAAATGACTAGTGATGAATTCTTTCAACAGCTGGCAGAAGGGAAAATCCTAAAGGATACATTATTTGATGTTTTGTTTATCGATGGGCTACACTTGGCAGAACAAGTTGATCGTGACATTAATAACGCACTCCAGTATATTAAAGAGGATGGTTTTATTGTCCTGCATGATTGTAACCCTCCGTCTGAATGGCATGCCAGAGAAACTTATAATTATAAGCTTACGCCCGCCAAAGGTTGCTGGAATGGTACAACATGGAAAGCTTTTGTCAACGCAAGAAAGAGTCAAGAATTTTTTTCATGTTGCATTGACACTGATTGGGGTGTGGGGATAATTTCAAAAAAGATCGATTTGGGATTGCGAAATGAAATTAGCAACCCTTATTGGGAGTATTCCATTTTTGAGAAAAACAGGACAGAGATCCTGAATCTAATCTCATTTAGAGAACTTCAAGAGAAGATTAAGTAATTTTAGTAGCCCATGATGATGTTCTTTATGAACCAATATCCCAATCGGTTTTTCAGTATATCTTTTGAAATCCAATAGTGGTATTTCTGGGCTTCCTTACTTTTGGTCGCATACCAACGATCTCGTTCGATTCTTGCCTGTTTCCCACTGTATCCGCTTCCATGAGGGTGATCTACAGTGATCAAGTCATCTACTACAGCTAACTTTTTCTTGCTCATAGCCAGAAAGCCCATATACATATCAATACCATGTCCAATTCTATTTATTTCTAAGTCTATGGGACATATTTCATCAAGAAATTCTCTGGGCATTACAAAGCAGAACCCTTCAGTAAATGTGACTTTACGAAGATGATTCGATCCGAGATTGTTCTGATGCTTATGAGTTGAGTGTTTCGCTGAAGGGGCATATACAGAAACAGATCCGTTGTTTTCATAAACCCATTTAATGCGATCTAACACCTTTGAGATATCTTCTATCTCAACATCTGAAGTGATCAAGAAGAGGTGTGAGTGCTTCTCTATAAAGCATTCATATGCTTTATTCAGAAGTCCATTGTAGTAGACATTTGGAAGGGTGAAATCAAAATCCTTTTCTTCCTCTCCTGAAAATGTCGAACCGCTATCGATTAGTACTGTGTCGATATGTTGTGAAAACCTACTTTTCAAAGCAATGCCTTCCTTATTGTGATTGTGGTTGATGATTGCTACCAAGATTTCCAAAGGCTTTTTCACTTCTTCCATACGTGCTCAAAAAATCTCAATGCAATCGAGTTATTTCTATCTTCATTTTTTTGGCGATTCCAGTTGTTAATTTTTGCTAGGCTAGAGTGCTTGTAGAAGCTATTTTGGAAAAATGCTACATAGCAGAAACGAGAAATTGGAAAAATAAACTTCTCAACTTTCGCTTTTGCACTTACCCAGACATCATCAACAAATCTTACTTTGTGAGGAACCCCTTCATAATTGGCAATTTCTGCCAGATCAAAAAAACGAGGTTTTAGTAGATAACCTGAAAACCCTTGAATGATATCTGTTTTGATACTTTGAGTAATTCTTGTTCCGGGTAATGGCACAGGAGGTATTCGCATGATGTTAGTCCAGAGTGTAGTTGGCTTATCAATTAGATCGTTAGGGACTTTCCAGCCACTGGCTGCTAATATGACATCTGGGTTCTTTTTCTCTGCACTTTCAAAATCTTTGATGTAGTTAGGGGGATAGATGTTGTCATCGTCTACGACCAAAATTGGAATATTAGCATCCAATTTTTGGAGTGATGGGATAAACTTTGACGCAGGGCCATAGTCTTCGTCAATACGGACAATTTTTACTGATTCTAACTCTTGCAGCCACTGAGGGATTACATACTCCTTTTTATTTCTAAACGAAACATAGGGAATGTTTAGATGAATTCTGGATGGTGGCTTTTGTTGAAATAATAAACTCTTTATTGTCAATTCAATGCTGTCAATGCGTTCAGGGATAGTAGTCAGAGAGAATACTATTTTTGATTTGTTTGTCGAATTCACCCAATGCCTGTCTAGGTCCTCTATTGATTTATTTTTTAATGAAAAAAAGTGAAAGAGATCAAGAATAAGTCTTTTGCCAGATAAAAAATTATATATTCTAACACCAATGAAGGTCAGGATGAGAAGAGTAAAAACTGAGTAAATGGGAATATTCAATTGCCAGTGATTTTATTTACAAAGATATCCAACGCTCTGTTAGCCTTAAAATAATAGTGTGGAAGTGCACCAACTTTCAAATCGACGAGGGAGGGAAATTTGTTTCTTACGCTTATGGATTTAGCGGGTTTTGAGGTGCTAATATTCACTTTTTCATCGGTAAGCTTGATTCTATTTTGATCTTCAAGTTTGAGCAGAAGAATCGTGAGAAGTGATTGATCGTCTTTGTGGTTGTAGCGGTTCGCTCCTTCAGGCTTGATGCACTCTTTGATGAGTGAGAGCTTTTTCCAATTATGGATGAGCTTTTCTATTTCACCGCATTTCATCGAAAATCCAAATGTATTCCCAGCTCTATTGGGTTTATGATAAAAGTGATCGGGCACCTCTAGATAGTCTAGGGTTGCTTGAAGTGTCCACTCTTCTAAAGTTCCCGAGCCACTGATTGGTGCGTAGCTGCAGGTATTTTCAATTTCATTCCAAACAGGAGTGAGTGAATTTAGGATATAGTTGGCGCTATCCATCCACAGAAAGTTACCTCTAATTTTATCTGCCGTTTCAGCAATTAAGATTGGCTTCCAAGAGTATGTTCGGTACTTTGGTTTGACGAATTCAGGATATAAGCGAAAGTCAAATCTCTTGAAGGAAAACTTATCTGATTCCAAACTACTAAGCTTCTCCATCTCGTCAACCTGAGCATTGGACATCCCAATGTCATAGATTATGAACTTGGAATTCAGATATTCCTTTTCTCTGTTGTAAGAATATATAAGCTGCTTGAGATTTTTGAAATAAGCCTCATCTGCTGCAGATATGATATGATTGGTTTGTTTATGCATCCTGCATTTCTGTGATTTTTCCATCACGGAGTTTTATCACACGATCTGCTAAATCGAAATATCGATCGTCGTGAGTTATCACGATTTGTGTTTTTCCCATTTCTTTTAGCATGGGAAGTATTTCCTTGTAGAAAATTTCCTTAAACAGAGGATCCTGATTTGCCGCCCATTCATCAAAGAGATAGATTTCTTTATTTTCCAGAATGGAGATTATAAGTGCCAGCCTTTTCTTTTGACCTTCGGAAAGGTTCTTGGTTGTAAACTTATGATTCTTTATTTGAACCTTTTTTTCAAGCTTAAAAAGCTTGATGAGCTTTTCACCATGAATTTGTAAATACTCTTTATCTACATTGAGAAAGTCTTCAAAAAGATACGAATCGACAAAAACTGCTGAAAACCTCGATCGGTAAGAGGAAAGGTTGGATTCGGTTATTGTTTGGTCTCTGTAGCTTACGGTTCCTGAAAGAGGTGTGTACAGTCCTAGTAAGAGCTTTGCTAGCGTAGTTTTTCCACTTCCATTTCCACCAACAATAAATAGCATTTCCGAATCTTTAATTTCCAGATTAATTGGCCCCATCGCAAAATGTTGATCTACATCGGTATGATAATAGCTATGTTCCATGCTCGATAGTGAAATGACGGATTTGCTATCATTTACTATTTCCAAAGGTGCCAACCCTTCATTGTAATCGCCATCTGGTTTTAGTTCTAGACCTACGATATTAATTTGTTCTAGTGCTACGTCTAATCTCTTTAGACCACTTAAGAAGCCGGCTGCAGTAGAAAGTGGTGCAAGTGTAAAGAGGACTAGTGTTAGGTAATGCCCGAAGAACTCAAGGGTGACAAACTGGTAGCTAAACACGGCAATGATCAGTAGAGCAATTCCGAGTAGTAGAATCATATCTGTGGCTCTATTCATAATAGCGGCAACAACACTTTCCTTCAGATAAGCTTCATTTTGCCTGTGGCTGGATGGTATTATAAAGTCCATTAAAAACCTCTTCTGAGACTCCTTGTTTAAGACAAGCTCCTTAATACCAAATACAAGACCATGAAAGTAGTCGAAAATATCATTTAGATGTGTTCTGGATTGCTCTTCGTATTTCCGTATAAATGGAAGAACAATTTTTGTAAAGAAAAACACGCCCACAAAGATCAGGACTGTAGCTCCAGACAAAAATGGTGAATACCATACCATGTACGCCAAAATGCCTATTATGGAGGCAAGTCCAGTAGTCACATTTGGCAAACGGTCAATCGAATATGCAATGGTTTTAACGTCTTCTGTAAGAATAGGGAGCATCTTCTTTTGATGATGCTCCATTGTTTCGAAACTAGCTTTCAAAAAGCTATTTGATAGCTTAATCCTAAGCTGGTGAATAATCTTTTGAGTCATCTTGGAAACAGAGTAAGACGAGACTATTGATAACAATCCATAGCAGACCCAGTAAAGAAAGAACCTTTTCAAAAAGTCTATAAGAATAAACTCATTTCCTTGTATTGATTCATGGACGGTCTTAATAACCATTGTCGAAAACAACCCAGTAAGAACACTTGAGATGGCTGCCAAGAAAAATAGCTTCTTTGAAGAACCTATTAGTAGTCGAATTACCTGCATAGATTTGCAAATTTAGTTTCTTCTTCTGTCAAAGTAGTTATCTAATGGAGTAGTACTATCGCCAAGTTTATCGATATGTTCAAGAAAAAATCCAGGAATAGATATCTGAGCGATCGATGAAAAACTGGAAAAATTATTCATTAGAGTTGACATCAGAAGAGAGGAGAATTATTCTGGCCACAACGATACGGGTAAGGGAGATTTTCTGTTCAGCATTTTCTTACCTTAAACGCACAATGGTGGACATGTGAGTGGTATAAAACAGACCAAACCTCTCTGGCAGCAGACCTTTTGGAGGAGAAGGTTTTTAATGAGAAGAATAGGGGAGGTAATGATGTGCTGGATGAGGGTATGCTAGATTTATTGGAGCGAATTGAAATGTCATTTTGCCTTTCACAAGAGGCATGTCCAAATGTGACGATACAAACATTAAAGCGTCTTCATTTTCAACGATAAGGTCTTATTTGAAGCTTTATTCATTAAAGTTTTAGGAGGGTTCCAGCTCCAATGTAGAAGTTGACCCTGTCTGATAGAAAATACTTGTTGTAGTTGTAGCTTAAAGAGGATTCAACTAAAACTTTCATCGATTTATAGTCTTTTCGGAAGAATCCATTGATTGAGTATTCAATATCATGTCTGGCAAAATCTGCAATGTTGGTAACAAAATAATCACGGTTATATTCAATTCGTTGGAGAAGCACTCCAACGTCTATCTTTGGATAGGAAGTTACGATACTGAGATGATCACTATTACCACCAGGGCCAATGCCGGCACCTAAAATTTGGCCATTGTGTGTGTAACCATTTCTATTAACTGAGTGAGCATAGTAAGAAGGAGTAGCCCTCCACAAAAAGGCTTGATTTCTAGATAAATTTGTGTGTTCATATCCAATTAGTGTCTTGTTGCCTTTCTTAGTTTTTATCTCTTTTTCTAGCCCTATAGTGTATGCGCGTGTATGTTCTGGTTCAGAGGCTGTGAATCTGAACTTTGAACTTGAGGTAAAATCGTTCTTAGCAAATTCTGCATAGACTCGAAGGCCTACCTGCTCAAATTTCCAGTCCATTGTTACAGACGCTAGCTGATCGAATGCATCGTTTGGCGAAAGGGTATCACCATTAAGAACTCCATCATCTAAAATGACGAACGTAGAAAAAAGGTCTGCGTTTTCAAAGAATTGGGTCTGCTTATATAGTGACTTGTTGAAGCCAAGCTTTAAACCAGGGAGAAAGCTGGGAGCGAACGCTACGGTCAGCATGTTAATATACCTTGCGTCATTTTTATGATTTTCATCGTAGTAGTCAGATTCATCGAGTAGACCAATTATTAGATTGGTTTCAATTTTTCCAATAATCTTATTTTTTATGCGAATCTGAGTCGGTTCTAACCCAAGCCTAAAATGAGGAAAACCACCAGCTTGTCTACTTAAGATGATGGGGTTAAAAACAGCAGGACCTAGAGAGTAGTTTTGAGTTGAAAGCGCCGCGACAAAATTTCCAGTGTTAAACCTTATCTCACTTTGCCCAGGGTGTATTTTCATAAATACCCCCTCTCCATATTGCTGTACCCAATCTATTCTATTTGAAAACTGGTACCTAAAGTCTGGGGCGTCATCCCCCCTGAAGTGTCCGGAATTCTGAGCTGCAAAAAGTACAGGAAAAAAAGTGTATGACAGTTTGCCGATTCTCCCATTAAAACCACCATGTGCCTCTAATCCAAACCCTCTACCAACCCAGACGGCCCCATCATTTAGTGCTCTAGGATAGTCCGTATTAAGCGAACCCTTCAACATAGGATTAAGTAGGTTGAAGCCGGTTTTGGGTTGTTCTCGGATAGACGTGTATAGCGACAAAGTTGTGCTATCGCCAAGTTTATCTATTCGTTCCAGATAAAAACCGGGGATCGATATTTGAGCTGTCGATGAAGAACAAATCAGAAGTAAAATTAGAAGTGTAATGGATCTGCTCATAGTTTTTTTAATCAGTGATATTTTTTGCGTCACGGAAAAGGTTTTTCTTTTTGTAAAGATAAATTTTCGAGACTGTGGTATTATCTTTTTGTCATTAGAAATAGCGACTCTGTTCTTTGAATTTCAAAGAACAGTATTTTTGTCATGCAGATCAAATACTACTTACTAAATAAGTAAATTATAGTATTGTTTAAGGTTTTTGACTTCTTCAAGGACCAAAAAATCAATTTTAGAGGTGCAGATAAAAAAGACGTATTTCAACTGTAGTGCCTGATTCAGTTGTCTTTCTTTTCAAGTGGACGATTCATTTAAATTGTTAACTACTAGCGACATAATAATTTAAATCTGAGCGGATATTAATAGATGCTGATAAAATGGGATGACGATTCAATTCCAATAGTATTAAGCCCATGCAAAAATATCTATCTAGGCAAACTCCTAAGATGATGACCCTGTTTTAGGAGAAGGCTACAAAGTGTTTGATGAATAATAATAAAGCTTACTATGATTTCAAGCTAACCAAATGGTGGAGTTTTTAGAAAAAGTTTGGAGTCATTTCTCAATTTTATCTGTGGCTTTTTAGCTCAGTTGTAAGCTTCCCTAAAAGTTGTCCATTTAAAATTAGAGTTGGCTGAGCCCCAAGGCGAAGCATATTTTCTAACTTTA
>JABSPG010000729.1 GCA_013214445.1 Ekhidna sp.
GCGGGAGCAAACAGGTCTCAGCTGAAACGAACTCTGTTTTCATTTACCCAAAAGTAGGAATTAAGCGGAACGGCTATCAAAACTGTGGTGCTGAGTGGATTCGAACCACCGACTCACGGATTTTCAGTCCGATGCTCTACCAACTGAGCTACAGCACCAAATTTTGGGTTGGCAAAACTAGGTATTTCTTTGAAATGGCAAAATTAAATTTAAAGTTCGTCACAGGAAATTTTTAAAAAGTTATGGAATATATCCCTCAAGTCATTTTTGTTCTTGTTGCCGCAGCTTTCGGCTACTTCATTTTCAGACGTGTTAAGCAAATTTCTGACAATATTAAATTGGGTAAGGATGTTGATCTTTCTGATAACAAAAGTGAGAGACTAAAGAATATGATTTTAGTAGCCTTTGGTCAAAAGAAGATGTTCAAAAAACCCATTCCAGCTTTCCTTCATTTACTTATATACGTGGGTTTTGTCCTAATCAATATTGAGGTGTTGGAAATTATCATTGACGGTGTTTTTGGTACGCATAGAATTGCGGCTCCTATTTTAGGGAGTGCTTATACAGTGATGATCAATTTCTTCGAGTTTTTAGCTGTAGGTGTTTTATTCTCATGTGTACTATTTCTAGTTCGTCGAAACATTCTTAAGATCAACAGATTCAAGAAAATTGAAATGGTTGGTTGGCCTTCTCTTGACGCAAATCTTATTTTGATCATTGAGGTCGTTTTAATGGTAGCAATCTTAGCGATGAATGGTGCTGATCAAATCCTTCAGCAAAGGGGAGCTGATCATTATGTTCAAACTGGTTCCTTCTTCTTTAGCAATGCCATGTTTGGGTGGCTTGCATCATATGAAACTAGTGCTTTAATTATGATAGAACGTGGGGCCTGGTGGTTTCATATTGTTGGGATTTTCGCCTTTGCTCTGTACGTAACCTACTCAAAGCACTTGCATATCTTTTTGGCCTTTCCAAATACCTACTATAGCAGACTAGAACCTAAGGGTAGAATGAAAAACATGGCGGAGATCACCAATGAGGTGAAGATGATGTTGGGACTGCCTGTGGAAGGAGACAATGCTCCACCTCCGGAAGGAATGCGATTTGGTGCAAAAGATGTGAACGATCTGACATGGAAAAATTTGATGGATGCATATTCCTGCACAGAGTGCGGAAGGTGTACCTCAGAATGCCCCGCCAATCTCACTGGGAAGAAGCTTTCTCCAAGAAAAATCATGATGGACACCAGAGATCGACTAGAGGATGTTGGGAAGAATGGCTTAGATGATGGTAAAACACTCTTAGGTGATTATATAACAAAAGAGGAAATTAACGCTTGTACCAATTGTAATGCTTGTGTGGAGGCTTGTCCTGTAAACATCAATCCGCTCGATATCATATTGCAAACGCGAAGGTATGTGGCAATGGAAGAGTCGGGTTCTCCTGACTCTTGGAATGCAATGTTCCAGAATGTGGAGACAAATTTCGCACCTTGGAAGTTTGGTGTGCAGGATAGATTTAACTGGTCAAATGAACTAAAAGAAGGAAAATGAGTGAAATACAAATACCTACCGTAGCAGATTTAGTAGCAAAAGGAGAAAAGCCAGATGTGCTGTTTTGGGTTGGATGTGCAGGTTCTTATGACGATCGATATAAGAATGTCACAAAGGCTTTTGTTAAAATATTGAATAAAGTCGGCGTAAAGTTTGCCGTACTTGGTCCAGAAGAGACCTGTACAGGTGATCCGGCAAGAAGGGCTGGAAATGAGTTTCTTTTCCAAATGCAGGCAATGGCAAATATCCAGGTTCTTGATGGGTATGAAATTAAGAAGATAGTCACCGCATGTCCCCATTGTTTCAATACCATCAAAAACGAATATCCAGAATTAGGGGGTAATTATGATGTTATTCACCACTCACAATTTCTTCAGGAGTTGATAAATGAAGGGAAAGTTGAACTGAAAGGAGGAGGCGAGTTCAAGGGCAGGAAGATTACCTACCATGATTCATGCTTTTTAGGACGTGCAAATAATGTTTATTCAGCTCCTAGGGCAGTGTTAGAGGCACTCGATGCGGAGCTAGTAGAAATGAAACGCTGCAGAACGAAAGGTTTGTGCTGTGGCGCTGGCGGAGCTCAAATGTTTAAGGATGCTGAGCCTGGAAATAAGGAAATAAATATAGAGCGAACCGAAGAGGCATTAGAAACCAAGGCGGATACCATAGCTGTGGCTTGCCCATTTTGTATGACTATGATGGCCGATGG
>JABSPG010000730.1 GCA_013214445.1 Ekhidna sp.
CTATCCAGAAGATTCCTTTGCTTCGGATGATTGTAGATGGGAAATTCTGGCTGACAAATGCCAATAATCGCTGAGGATGAAAAGGTTTGGCATTTTGATAGACAAATGATCCAATTCCATATTCCTCTGTCTCTGGACTATGAGTGATTCCTTTTTGAGCAAGTTCAAGCTCTTTTTGCCAGCCTGCAGACTGTTCGGCTATCTCATAATCAAACAACCCGGTATTCAGAATCTCTTTTGGGTCAACCTTACTTTTGGTCGTTCGGATGATCTTTGCGGTAGGATTAAGCTTATAAAGAGTCTTTTCCAATGTTCCCAATTGCTCCTCGGTGACTAGATCAGACTTATTGAGAATGATAACATTCGCGAATTCCACTTGATCTGTGAGCAGGTTTACAATCGATCGATCATCTTCTTGATCATCCGTCATTTCCCGGGTCACGATCGTATCATTGCTACCAAAATCTTTGAAGAAATTGAATGCATCAACTACCGTCACCATGGTGTCCAAAGTACTGAATTCGGTAAGATCATAGAGTTCATCGCCAGTAGCAAACGAAAAGGTTTGCGCCACAGGAATGGGTTCTGAAATTCCTGTACTTTCGATGAGCAGATAATCGAACTTATTCATCTTAGCTAGTTTCTCCACCTCGATCATTAGATCCTCTCTCAGCGTACAGCAAATGCAGCCATTGCTCATTTCTACCAACTTCTCATCCGTCCTGGATAATTTAGCTCCATCAGCAACTAACTTTTCATCTATGTTTACTTCGCTCATGTCATTGACAATCACAGCGACCTTTAGGCCCTCTCTGTTATTCAATATATGATTTAACAAAGTAGTCTTACCTGCACCTAGAAACCCACTTAATACGGTAACGGGCAATTTTTTCTTTTTCTTCAGCAGTCTCATTTTTCTACTTTAAAGAATCAAGAAGGCTCTGAGCTCTTTCATTAATTTTCGCGATACGGTCCCTGATATCTTTCTGAATATCCAGCGTCATCTCAGGAGTCAATTCAGGACCTGCCTCATGACTGTGATCGTGATCGTGATGATGGTGATCTTCATGTCCAGGAACCTCTACCACTGTAGTCTCCCAGAATTCATAAGCCTCCTGTAGACTACTTGCTGAGTCGAGCACAGCTACAGACATTACAGAATCTTGGAGCTGTTGTGACAAATCCCTAATCTGACCAATTTTCGTTGTTACCTCTTTACTTATTTGAATGGCTGCCTCGTGAGCTTCAATGCTTTCCTGAAACAGTTTATCATCTTGCTTAGCAGCACACGCACTTAGTATCAGTGCAATAATTAAAATTCTCATAATTGTATAACCTTAGCGTCTCTTAGAATAAAAACTAAATGTTCATAATCGTCTACATTAAGCTCCAGTTTTCCTTTCACTGTTATTAGCTCATCCATTTTAAACGGACGTTGAACATTCTTGAAAACAACTTCTGCAACAGATTCCTGACCTACTCCCCCGCCGCAAAAAAAGCAAGAAGCGTATGGCAGCATTGAAATAATGATTCGATTACCCTCGATTTCAAGTGGTAAATAATGACCTGTCAATGTAATTTCTGTTCCCTCAAGTTTTTTGACATCCTTATCAAAAACAGGTATCTCTACCTCCATACCAAACTCCTCTTCATACTGCCACTTGAACCTGGTTTTGGAAAATATTTCCCAACCTTGCACAGATGATTGTGCTAGCGGGAATAGTAAAAAAAAACTAATTAGAAACTGCATATTGCCTTTAAGATTTTTGTTAACAGGTGTACTTTGTGACACTACCTAGCACCTGCTTTGCGAAACGAAAATACCAATAAATGTGTTCCTAAAGCAGTAAATTCCTTTTTGCAACAGTATTGCAAAAAAGCGTAAAAACTTGCAAAAAACACAACGATACCAGACCAAATAAAGTGCAAGAATCTCCATTTTTGCCTTTTTAAAACCAAATAGATACCCATCATGAGATTCCTACTTTCAATTCTCGTACTTTCAATCATTGTATCATGCGGAGACGATGATTCCTCTTCGGCACTTAGTTCAGCAGCTACTTTGACTGTAGATGGCGTATCGTACACAAAATCCACTGACTCTGAAATAGTTGTTATTGAAGTGACTTTTAACGAAGTAACAACTTACGCCATGGGAGGAGATATGGTCAATGGAACTGACACCATTAGTTTTTCTGTAAACATTCCAAGTCTTTCAGAGCAGACCTACACTAAATCAGCAAATGGTGATGAAGCCACTA
>JABSPG010000731.1 GCA_013214445.1 Ekhidna sp.
CTCGAGTTCCTAGTGATGGACAAACGTTCGCCATCAACGATGCAGACTTCACTTCTTTAAGAATTGACCCAAATGGCCCGACAGATGCTAGTGGAAATCTGATCAGAAGCAGCCCAACACTGTTTGGAGCGAACCTTCCTGCAGAAGAACTTCCTCGACTACTATTCACTGATGCTCAAGGGAATAACTTTAGTCTTAGCAGCCCTACAGGACTTGGATTAAGCGAAGTAATTCCCTTAAATGCAGTACCTTCAGCTATGGTTCAGGTCGGAATTGGGCTTTTTAAGAATACAGAAGTCAAGGTTAGATTCGCGCCAGAATCTATTCTATCTTCAGAGAATGAATTTTCCGTTGGAATGTTCGGGATTGGCATAATGCACGACCTAAAACAGTGGGTTCCGGGTCTTAAGCAACTTCCAATTGACGTTTCTGGATTTGTGGGATGGAATAGAATAAATGCTACTATTTTCATGGACAAAAATAGTCCAGATCAAAAAGCAGAATTTGCCACCAGCGGATTTACATTACAAGGACTGGTCTCAAAGAAATTTGCAATCTTGACTTTATTTGCAGGTGCTGGAATAGCCAACACATCTACCACCTTCCAAATGCTCGGTCAATATGAGACTCAAAACGCAACCTTGCAAGATCCAATTAACTTCAGTTTTGCCTCAACAGGTCCAAGAATTAACGCTGGATTTCGGTTGAAATTACTAATCCTTACGCTGCATGCTGACTATGCAATTCAAAAGTATAGCACCTTGACTGTTGGTGCCGGCATAAGCATTCGATAGAAAAAACTTAGAAGCGTTCAAAAAAAGAAAAGTCCCGTCAAAAACGGGACTTTCTTTTTTACTTGTCAAACAGGTGTATGAATAAATTGTGTTATGCGTTAGATATATACCAGTCGCTAGAAAAAGGTAACCACTAGAATGAAAAAAATTTTATTTGTCTGTTTGGGGAACATCTGTAGGTCGCCGCTTGCAGAGGCAATTTTTCATCAAAAGATCAAAGAAGAGGGATTAGAAGAATATCTGGGTTGCGATTCCGCCGGAACTGCAAACTATCATGTAGGAGAAAAACCAGATCCAAGAACAATAGCCATCGCAAACAAACATGGAATACCTGTTGATCACCAGGGACAACAGTTCAAAAGAGTACATGGGGAGGTATTTGACTATCTAGTGGCAATGGATCAGTCAAACTACAACAATATGATCTCCGAATTGGGCGGAGAAAAAGATTCCCTATTACTGATGAGAGATTTCGATCCCAGGGGAAAAGGTGAAGATGTGCCAGATCCATACTATGGTGGAACGGATGGTTTTGAGAAAGTCTACCAAATTCTAGATCGTTCTCTAGATGAATTCATGAAATACCTGAAGGACACACATGGATTATGAAAAAATCCTATCTAAGCACTTTACTTCTAGTACGTTAGTTTCAGTCGCTACTGTTTGTGGTGGATGTATTAACAATACAGCGAAGCTGATTACATCAAACGGAACATGCTTTCTCAAATGGAACAATAGTTCTTTGGAAAAAATGCTTGAATGTGAAAAAAGAGGGCTCGAAACTTTGTCAAAAAACACCAATCTATTAGTTCCCAAGATACTTGGATATGGAACCATTGACTCTTATGCCTATCTTTTGCTTGAGTGGATTGATAAAGGCTCTTCATCCACACGGTTTTGGAATCAATTCGGAGAGGGGTTAGCTGAACTGCATCAAGTCAGTAACGAATCTTTTGGATTGCTTTATGACAACTTCATTGGAAGTCTTCCCCAAAGGAATACTCAATCTGAAGACTGGTCATCATTCTTTACAAATACGAGACTGAAACCTCTTGTAGATCGAGCAACTTCAAACAACTTGATGACCACACAAACAGCAAATGCATTTGAAAAGCTCTACACAAAACTTAAGAACCTGATTCCAGATGAACCTCCAAGTCTTATTCATGGAGATCTCTGGAGCGGCAATTACATCGTATCAACTGATCATAAGGCAGCCATTTTTGATCCAGCCATACACTATGGGCATAGAGAAACTGAACTTGCCTTTACCACCCTTTTTGGTGGCTTTGATTCTAAATTTTACGATGCTTATCAGGCAACATTTCCCCTAGAACGAGGCTTTCAAGAGAGATTTGATATTCACAACCTGTATCCTCTAATGGTCCTGTAAGCTTCCCCTGAATTTGATCCACTCAAAATCAGAGTTCCAAACCTAGTAAAATTCTTCAAGTACCTGTCTG
>JABSPG010000732.1 GCA_013214445.1 Ekhidna sp.
TCGAAGATCACTCCAAGGATCTTCTCGATCTCCACAGAGATCCCATCCGGACTGGCAAAGGCCTCCAGTTTAAAGTCAGTATCGCTAATGCCCGTTTCTCCCACTTCAAACTCTACAAAAGAAGACTCGTCTATCGGGATACCCGGATATTCCACAAAGAATCGGTAAGTACCCACTGGAAGGAACCCAAACTTAAACTCTCCATTGTCATCGGTTTCACCATAGGCAATGAGCTCAAATTCATCGTCATCTTGTCCGGTACGTCCACCCGAACGTTTCCTTCTCAATCCACACTTTCTTTTGGCAGCCCTACGTCTGGCATCAATTCGGCCTTCAGGTCCGTCAAAGTCTTCTTCAATTATGACGTCTAGCGAACCATCTCCACTATTTTCATCCAGAGGAGGAGGAATAATGGTCATGCTTAGCTGGAAGGCTGTGTCTTTTCGGAACATCACTGTATCTGCTTCTGTCCACTCAAAGGCATCCGCGTAATAGGTAGGCACGTACTTTTCACGATCCGAATCAATCGAGATAAGATAGTCACCTAGAATTACATCCGTGAATGTAAATGCACTGGGTTGATTGATAGCTGTCGAGAGCGTATCGAATCCAAAACCACGCTGTTCGGTCAAGAGTAGAAACCCGTCTACATTATCTGGAATAAGCTCACCATTCTCATCATTAACATCTACAGAAAAGTCTGCAATTGCCAGCACGAACATGGGGTCGACAGGTATGGTTAGATCGGGTAGAATATCGTTTCCAACTTCTGCACTAAACAGCCCCATATTATCAAAATCTAGTGACTTGATCTGAAGCACGCTATCTTCAACTGAGAAATCATTATTAGTTGCAATCTCTACATTCCTTCGATACCAAGTGTAGTTTAGGAACTCTCCACCTGCCGTGATTGATAGCGAAGTATCATTAAATACACGAATTAAAACGGAATCGGCTATGGCTGTTTGATCAAATGCATATCTGGTTTTTTGAGAACTGTAGCTGAACGAGTTTATACCACTTAGTTTTTCCAGATCATCAAATTCCAGCAAGTTATTATTCAAATTAACTTCTTCAATGGATCGCAATCTTGTGATGTCATCAACATCAATTAGTGAATTACCAGACACATCAATTGTGCGTAAAGCAGTCATTAGAGGAGTAAACGGGAATCTGCCAGTAAGATTATTATCAGGGATATTTACCTCAACGATTCGCTCATTTTCCAGTATGATGAAGTCCCAATCTTGCTTGCGAGTTTCCTCATTCCAGTTTGAAGGGTTGGTCCAGTTGCTACCTCCAGTAGAACTTTCTATGATTGCAAGTGAATTAAAATCATCCAGAGTCTCCGGAGTAATAAGGGTATTGACCGTAACCACATTACTGGTCGTCGGTGCATCCACTCCATTGTCATAGGTTGTTCTATAAAAATAGGTGCTCTCGAAATCCAGATTTTCTATTTCAAAACTTGTCTCTGTCGTATTTTGACTAGTTAGGAGCGTAGAGAAATCATCATTTTCCGAAACTTCAAGTAAATAGTTCTGTGCATCCGGAACATCACTCCAGTTCGCTCTAAATGAATTACTTGTAACTCTTGAAGCTTGCAATGCAATGATAGAATTGGCAATGACTAATTCACCAGTTCCTGTACCAATGTTGCCGACAGAATCTTCTGCAGTTGCAGTAATTGAATAAGGCTGCTCTCTTTCCTCAAAAGGAGGGTCAAATGATCCAGCGGGAATAGACCAGGTATTTTCTGCCTGATTTACCTCTGGAGTAAATTCTCCTCTCCCTTCTACTGTGACAACTATCGAAGCAGAGATATCCGAAATGAAGCCGGTCAATTCAGGATTTACAATAGATGTACCTATGTTGTCAACGAAGATCTCAGGAGCTGTGGCATCAAGCCGCAGTTCATTGGTGGTCGTATCAGTTCCTATACCAAACCTATTTTCTGCAAATACTTGGATGTCGTAGGTTCCGTCAGCTAATGGTGGCTGAATTCGACCTACAGGCAATCTCCAGCGGTTATTTTCGTCATCAACCAATGCAACATATTCACTGCTTTCCACCACTACGGTTACAGTTGCAGTGATATCATCAACACTACCATTGATTCTGGGACTCCTGACATTGCTGATTTGGCTGTCTACAGTAACAATTGGTGGATTTTGATCAATAACCAGCGTTGCAGTATCTAAGCCCGGGCCAATGATACTAGTGGCGCGCGCAATCACTTGGTAGCTGCCGTTGAA
>JABSPG010000733.1 GCA_013214445.1 Ekhidna sp.
GAAACAAAAACGCTGACAACTATTCTAGCTCAATGCTATCCTTCGCAATCGTAGTAGCAATCGGCAAAGGAATAATAGAAGTATCACCTGCACCAACATGAAAATCTTGGACAAACGATCTCCGTTTGTAGTCAGCCTTACCTAAGGTGATTAAACAGAACTTTTAAGCTTAATTTAAATTAAGATTGAACGTCTAAAAAGTTCCTTCAAAAAAGCCCCATTTAGGCAGCGACCCAGTAAGATTATATCTTGAAGGCATTTTGGATTTTATAAGTGCTTGGACATACTTATTCTTGCAATTGATATATCCTATTTCTTTTTTAAGCTTCTCCAATTTTGGGACAAAATTTAATTTACTCTCGCATACCCATATGCTTGGGAATAAGCAATAACTCTAAATTTGTCTTCTCCTTCGATATCGACAATATCAAACACACCCCTTAGTATTGTCAATTTCACAAGTGCATTTTGGTGTGGTATATTAGGAAAGTCTGACAATTGAAACGTATAACTTCCATTATCAACTACGTTAACAAAATCATTCTGGTTTTGAGGGTATTCATCATACAATCTTGGGTTCTCCCAAGCAGTATACTCGAGAATTATGTAAACACCATTCTCATTATCACTGTCGCCATTCCAAGTAATAGTAAAACCATCTTGAAGGTTTGGAACTCCCATTTCTCCCACGGCTAATACTTCTGGTACATAAATGGATGAATAAAGATCATTGCGAGACTCAAGGCTTAATTCGCTCTCTTCTAGATAAACATCTACTTCTTGACCAAATACACTTTTATACTCTGGATGTTTATTTTTTCTAAAGCCACCTGGAGTTTTTAGTGGTAAAACATGATCACCTATTATTATACTTTCATAATCACAAGCTATCTCATGACCATCTTTACAAATTGACAACGCACTTGCGCGGTTGTTTTCCTCCCAAAGTGCAGTCGAAAAGTTCCCTTGAGAATTTGCTATAGTTGCAGAAATTTTTATTTCATTAGAAACCAGTTGCTTGTAAACGTCTATTAACGCCAGTTGCTCAATAGCATTTTTTGGATTAGGAATCCTACCAAATTCGTCTGTACAAGAAGAAAATAAAACACTTAACGATAAAAAAAGGAATATGTATTTCATGTTGTTTTTTTTTGAAAGAATTACAGGCAAGCATTTTGGTACATGAACGGATCAAAGAACACTAATGGATCCCGAATACACCCCTCAGTAAAATAGTAATCTAAATCCAAGTCCTCCAAAACCAAAGATGATCTACCTCTCACAATGTACACGTCCTCGAACATCCCAAAAGGATCATTAACGCAATTACACTCCTCTGTAGCAGCATATGCTTTAGACCTAACGTATAGCTCAAAATCAAAATATGCTGCTCCATGATTCATTGGTCGGTGAGGATCTGGACACATTTGGAATCTATATTCATCACCAAGCCTAACCGCCTCAACAGTCATAGATCTTATTCCTGTACAGCCCTGAGAATCTCCAAACTTAAATTCTTCAGTATAAATATTTTTATCCGCACATGTGCCATTCACCTCGAGTAAAAACCCCCACTTGTCCGCAGGATTCAATCCTGTTTGGACAGTTCGTAGCATATCACAAGACACTGTATTTTCGATAGGACCAGGAATGGAATACGCTAGTGCAGCCGGGTCTTCAGGAACGTTGCATGTCGTATTCCCATCCTGCATTGAGACAAAACCCGTTGGAAAAGTAGGAGACAAAAGCATAATGTTCCTACGCTCATTCCTTGAATCATCTTCATAGCATTCATCCTTGCAGCCCACAAAGGAAACTATTGCTAAGAAGCATGAACAGCAAAACACTGTTACTTTAAAATAACCTGCTTTCATAATGTCAAATTATTAATTGTTGAAATATTGTATGTATCAAATGATTCTATAATCGCAAAACTCAAGCTAAGTGAACTCTTAATACAATAGCCAAACTACTTTTCTCGCCGAGTTTAACTATGTGTCGGTTTGTGACTAGCTATACTAGTACACCGTAACAAAAATTTTTAATCATTTTGAAGGGCTCTTTTTCCCTCACTCTTCGTTGCGTACTCGCCTTCGTAGCTTAGGCTACGAGTCTGCCTGCCGGCCATGCGGCACAGCAGGCGGGCGCAGCGCCTTGATTGAGAAAAAACTCCCTCGTTCAAAACAATCACTAACTTTTGTTACAGTGTACTAGTACACCGTAACAAAAATTTTTAATCATTTT
>JABSPG010000734.1 GCA_013214445.1 Ekhidna sp.
ATTAACTCCATGATTCCTCTCCATACAAATCTTCTGTTCCATCATCATCATACAAGCCAAAGGAAGCCTGTAGAAGTCCTCCATCCCAGTCTATATCATCAAGCATTGAGGAGGGGTGAGTCAGCTCTCCTGTATTAAGCTTGTGCTCTTCGCTGTCTGTACTGTAGATTACATCATCCATTATTTTCTCCAAGTGTTTGTGTGAGGAGGCCGATTATACAGCCTCCTAGTAGGTAGTCAAGAGGTTTCTTACTTTACTTTATGTTCTACGTTTAGCTTTTACCGAATAGCCGTGGTCAGCTTTGAGAGCATTGTGCTTGACTTGAGCCGTCTGAGCCTCTTTGTAACTCTCGTACCCAGTCAGGTACTGAGCACCTTCTAAGTAGAAAGGGAGTGTTCGGATAATAGCTTGAACCTGCTCTTCTTCCTCAGTTAGTACGATGTCTGCATTCGGGTTGCGTTCAAAACCTGAACCCTCTTCCACCTCTTCAATAGCTAAGCTGAGAGGTTCAAGTGCGGCTGTTGTCTCAATTGGCGATTCAACTGTTTCAGCTTGAAGCTCAGCTGTTTTCGTTTCAAGCGCTTTGAACGCTTTAACGGCATCAACACAACCTTTAATCAATCGTTTAAGGATTGCTTCAGTAATGTATTCAGACCCAAAGAGTTCAAGTTCAGTGAGAGTAGGTAAGAATATCTCAGTACGGAAATTCTCAAACACCTCACCAAGATGTGTCTCTTCACAAACCCGGTCAACATTAAACATCACACCTTCAGACGTTGTAATCATGTAAGGAGCAACTTCCACGATGCTCTCAACAACTTGGACAGGAGCAACAGAGGCATTTGAGGGTGTACGTGTTGAAGTGATTACACTTGGTTCTCCGTAGTTTGGCCCTGCACCAGCTTCGCTAGGGTTTACAGCTTTTACAAGAGGGTCAGTGTATTCCTTAATCTTGGACTTAACGGCATCAACACAATCCTGAGCAACAGGGCCTAGTTTTCGTACTTGATTCATCCCCTCCTTAGAGATAACCCATTCACACTCTTGCTTGCTCTTGAGTTTGCTTAAGAACTTTCCAACCGACACATCATTATAACCAAGTACATCTATTCCGATTTCACATTTACGTAGTAAACTTATCTCTTTTTCCATTATTTGTTACTCCAGTATCTATTTAAGTTGTTTGTATCTCTATTCAATAAAGCCAGTTTACATTAAACTTTAATGCTTGTAAACCCCAAACCTTTAAATAGTTGAAAATTATCTTCGTTATCTTCAATCGTTGTTACACGGTCAGCCGATTTAACTAGGTTCAGTAATTCACAGAACTGGGCTTTCATCCCGAGAGGGTCAACTGGATTATCAGGGTGACGCATCCATACGTTGTCTATTTCTAGACCAGAATCATTCAGCTTACGATGAGTCGTTTCAGCAATTTCAGGGCTCCAAATGCGTGAGGTTAGTCCTACCACGAAAGGGGAGTCATTGTCATCCAAATAGCCAGCAGCCAGCATTTGTACCAATTTAACGTTTTTCTGGATTACCTCATCAATGCCACAAGCATTATGGTATGGCAAATAGAAATCCTGTGACCTACTTCCCCGAACATCTTCCGTCTTAGGCAGTAAATCAACTCTGTTGCAATCATCAAATATGACACCATCAAGGTCAACTAAAATCATCTTAAAGTTTGCTTCGTACATGAAACCCCGAATCCGTTCTTCACCTACCTGTTCTCTGGTCTTCCCCTCTTCTGGTGAAGATAAGCTTCCAATCTCTTTATACAGCTGAGACAGTGTAAAGGATTTCACCTCCGTAAATTCATTTACTCCACCTAATATCATAAATCGATTATCAAATGCTATGCTCATATTTCTCTCCAGTTGGTTATCAGTTAATTGATGTTTTGAATATGAGTCCGATTATACAGACTCATAGATAATAGTCAACAATTTATTTGCTTAGGTGTTTAGCTTTTCACCAAATCCCCGTACAACCTGAATCCATCTGTCTCACCAGAGTCACCCACTGACTCATCTTCGGGACCTTTAAGGTCCCCAAACTTTTCAAGGTGCTCTTACTTTATATTAGCAAGTTCCTCACATGCAGCCTCGTGATTGGCAGTAGCAGTAGCTAAGCCTTTTTGGGTTGAGGTAACCATTCCCGCAGCTGCAACCCCTTTAAGGAATAGTTCATCACGTTCCTTTTCAAGTGCAGCCTCTGCGTCGATATCTTCTTTGGCC
>JABSPG010000735.1 GCA_013214445.1 Ekhidna sp.
AAACATTACCCCGATCTTCTCTCTCAATTGATTAATAAAAATGCAAGAGCATCCAGTTTTGTTGATGGTCCCAGTAAGCTTTCTAAGTGCCTGAGACATCAATCTCGCCTGAAGCCCCATTTTACTATCCCCCATCTCTCCTTCCAATTCTCCTCTGGGAACCAAAGCCGCGACTGAATCGATTACGATAATATCCAGAGCTCCAGAGCGAATCAAATGTTCTGCAATTTCCAAAGCTTGCTCACCATTGTCTGGCTGTGATATAAGCAAATTCTCTGTGTCAATGCCTAATTTTTCCGCATATAATTTATCAAAGGCATGTTCCGCATCAATGATTGCAGCAATGCCTCCTGCCCTTTGTGCCTCGGCAATACAGTGCATCGCAAGGGTTGTCTTACCTGAAGATTCCGGGCCGTATACTTCAACAATTCTTCCTCTTGGAATTCCTCCTACACCCAGGGCCATGTCTAAGTTCAAAGAACCTGTTGAAATCACAGGAACATCCATTACTTTCTCATCACTGAGTTTCATTACGGTTCCTTTTCCGTAAGTTTTTTCGAGCTTATCAATTGTTATCTGAAGTGCTTTTAGTTTTTCTTGAGCGTCAGCCATGGATACTTTTTTTGATTGAAGTGCGACAAAAATAGTTGATAGAAGTAGAAGAAAAATGGATTTAGCTAAAAATATTAGTAAATTATTTACAGTATTATCTAGGGTCAGTTCTATCCATCAATCATTGTATCTCAAGTAATAGACAAGATTGAATCTCATAGTAAATAAAACGTTCTGCCCAAAGTCTGACTCATCATATAGTCTTCCATTTTCCACCAAGTCACCATTGTTCACTGATGATCTATCAACACGATGATTTGATTCTCCAAAGCCTACATAAGCTTCAGAATAAAACCTATCAAAAAGTTTCATCTGACTCCCTACAATCAATTGGTAGGCAAAAAAATCCGTTTGGACATCCCCATTAAAGTTCGAATAATATGTGCATTGGCGAAAAGAAAAAGGATCGCACTCATAGCCAAGAGTATATCTTCCTGCAATAACTGCCCTGCGATGATGAAGTCTTAGACCTAAAAACAGTTTCTCATCCGAATCATTTACTGGAAAAAACCTAAACTCTAGGTTCTTTTTAGAACCTGACTGCAGTACTTCCTCCCTGTCTCTCGGTTGATAAATCCTCCCATACTCAGCATACATGGAGAAAGGTTTACTAAAAAAGAATTCGGCTCCTAAATTTAGCGAAGGATAATTTTCATTGAAATAATTGAACAAGCCCATTTTGAGATTGATTTCCTTCTTGACTTTGTCAGTCTCTTGCCCAAGAGAAGATAGGGTCAAACAATAAAGAACCATTAAGAATACGGCGTTTTGAACTCTCATCGAATTTGACTTAACAATTCTAAACCTTCTGAAAGAATAGAAAATTGCCATATACCTTCCGAACCTGTGACTATCAATGTTCCATCTATCACAATTACGTCATTAGCAGCAATATCGTCGTAAATTTGTACATACTCCGGGGAAGACCTGTCCACGATATCAAACACCTTTAATCCGAAATCTCCTTCACAAACAAAAAGTTTATCCTCCCAAAAACCCAGACCTCTGGGATTGATCATTTGTATTTGCTTGAGTTCTTCAGGCGCAGAAAGGTTTGATAAATTGACTACAATCATCTGATTAGGTGCCCATATATTATTGCAAGTTTGACCACTTCTAGTCGTCACATAGGCGATGCTATCAATAGCCACAACTGGGTCACAGGCTGTTTGATGATTTATTTCAGCCATGTACCTTGGTGAGGACCGTATCGAAATATCATAAATGATCATACCTTGTCTAGTTCCCAAAAGCAAATTTTCACCGTAACGATAGATTGTTTCAGCATCACTTTGAATGGGAATTCTATTAATGAGAGTTGGATTTACTTCAGATATATCCAAAACGCTCATTCCATCATTAGCCAGCACATAAAGAAAATCATCAACCACAGCAAAACCCGCTAAGGAGCCAGAAATACCAACTCCACCACTACCATCACCAATTGAGAGGTTCCCACCATCATCTCCAGCACCACAAGAGCAGATAGCGATTAATAAGATCAAAAAACAGATACGTTTCATTGATCTGAATTTTTGTAGCACTGGGGATTATTTACAATTCTAGGAACCCACCCAACTATTTTACCCCTCTGTGGATCTGGACATTGGTAGTAAACATTGTCCT
>JABSPG010000736.1 GCA_013214445.1 Ekhidna sp.
GCAAGGGGTTTACTACTGAAAAATTAAACCCTTTTCGCCTTAAAAAATCACACAATGAAACGATGTATAGCCCCGTGTGTTCCATACAAACCAACGTCTCTTTTGGTGAAACATTAAATTGATTAAACCAGCTCTCGAGGGACTTGAATCCTAATGATTTATTAAGAAATGAATCGTGGCAGTATTTCTGAGTTTCTTGCTCTAAAGCTGTTGCATCGATGCTCACCTTGGATACATCAATACCAATAATTAACTTGTACATTAGAATAATTTTTAAGTTGACGCATTGATACCCTTAGTAGGTCTAAAAACCTGTAATTCTATTTAATGCTTATCAACGTGAATAATGGCGTGGGACCAATTCGTGTGATAGTTCCGCTAACTAGCCCGCTTTAGATGGTTCTCCCATGCCATTTTTGCTATTTTTGATTTAATAAAAGATAGCTATTTAAACTCTTACAAGTCTAAGGGCTCACTAGCTTGGCGTCAAAGCACAAACTTGGCTCTACATAGTTAGGTGCATAGAGTACACTTTTTTGAAAGCTAATCTCATTATAAAATCACTGACCCTTGAGCTAAATCAGACTTTGCACTAAATCAGCATTATTTTGAACCAAATCAAAAGATAATTAGCATCGACCTTACTTACTTTTATCGCCATGGTGATTGAAATGAAAAGCATAAAGGGCGTAGATGGAAGACCGTTTTTCGAAAAGGCCATTTTTGAAGCACCCTTTCGATATAAATCCAACCTGGTCAATGAGAATAGGGCTTGCTTTTTCTACATGGTGGAGGGTGCATATCGCACGCACTCCACCTCAAATAAAGTAGAGCTCGGTAAGAAAGATGGGGTAGTTAAGCGGTGTGGTTCCTACATCTCGGAGTTCCTTGAGACAACAGAATCCAACAAATGCGAAGCAATAGCGGTCTACTTTTACGAGGATATCCTCAGAGAAATTTACAATGAAACACCTGCGCTTTTTAATGAAGGTACAAGTGACAATATCATTCAAAAGGTGTCTGGCAATCAGCTGATCGATCAGTACATTGAAAGCCTGATCTTCTATTTTGAAAACCCTGTCCTTGCAGATGATCCGATAGTCAAGCTGAAATTGAAAGAGCTCATCATCTTGTTGCTAAAGACGGACAAGTATTCGTCTGTCCTGGAACTGATGTCTGACCTATTCAACCCCATTTCAGCGTCTATCAAGCAGGTCGTGGAGAATCATCTATACTCTGACATCAGTATAGATGAAGTGGCTCACCTTTGTAATATGAGCCTTTCCAGTTTTAAGAGAGCATTCAAAAAGACCTTCAAGGAGAGCCCAGCACGCTATATCAAGACCAAGAAGCTAGAAAAAGCAGCTCAGCTATTACATGTCTCTGACAAGTCAGTTGCAAACATTGCCTACGAGTGCGGCTTCAATAACCCCGATAGTTTCTCCACCATATTCACTCAGCAGTTTGGTGTTTCGCCAAAAAAATATCAACTGACCCAAATCAAAAGTTCTTAGAGCTAAAGTAAAAGCTACTTCGTTGCTCCATCTCGGAGCTTTGTTTCATCATTTTTTAACTCTTAAAAGCAATCAGATGAAACAGACAAAAAGGGGATTTAACCTGGAGATCAAAGAAGACCTAAGTCCCGAAATCAGAGAAGTATTCGAGTGGTATGTGGAGAATTTCCAATTCGTTCCCAATCTTTCTAGAGTGATGAGCGAGGCTCCTGCCCTGCTTAGATCTTACTGGCAGACGCAACTAAATCTTTTGCAGATGGGGACGCTTACTCCCGAAGAAAACAACGTGGTACAAATGAGTATCGCCGTGGAAAACAAGTGCCGCTACTGCGCCTCCGGACATATCATGGCTGGCAGAATGGTATTTGGCTCTTCGGAAGAAGTGATGGCCAACATCATAGAAGAATCAAACTTGCCAGAGGCTAGACTAAATGCTTTGAGAGACTTTGCGTTAGCAGTCTACGAAGGAAAGGGCAGTGTCAGCGCGGAAGCATTTTCCAGCTTTAAAGCAGCGGGATATTCTAATGCACAGGCGCTGGATGTGGTGACGAACATCTCAACGAAGGTGATGTCCAATTTCACCAATCAGCTGACCAACAATGAGCTGGACGAGGTGCTAGAACCCCTGGCAGCCGAATTATCCTATTAATCCTACCACAATCAAAATATATCAAGATGAAACACTTAATAATTCTAATCATAGCAATCATGAGTACTA
>JABSPG010000737.1 GCA_013214445.1 Ekhidna sp.
TTGGCGTCCTTTACGGGTGTAGGTTTTTTTACTTTTGTAGGTTTTAGGTCTGAAGTACCGAAGTATTTTTGCAAAAGGATTTTTAGTTCTCTTAACTTTCCCATTATTTTGTATACCCTGATGAGTCATATTTATCTTCGAGAATTTTAACTATTCTCATCTTGTCGCTATATTCGTCCTTCTCTATGACCGCTTTAACTTTGCCGCACTGCATCCTCACGTTTTCGGGATTCACTGAACGCTCGACGGTCCTTTTTTTTGCTAAGCAGTCTGACATCCTCTGCGACTGAATATAGGTGTGTTCTATAATACCTCCTTGGTAAAACATACACAGTAGATAATGTTGGGGTCAGAACGTATGCGATATCACACTCTGTATTAAGAGAAATTGGATGGATGGAACAGGGATCTACCAACTTGACAAGTTCTGCTCTCAGTGACCTCAGAATACAGCAAGTCTATCACTGGGCTCCTGGAGGTTCAGATTCTCGGATGGCTCCTCCAATAGTAGCAGAAATACCTAGGGAGAATTTTCTATGGGTTTTCAAAGATGCTAGGTCAGCTAACGATAATGTAAGAGACGGCAATGATTTCACATTTGAGTTATATGATGGGAGAGCTCATCTCCCTGTGATCAGAGCTGCTGAAATGTACCTAACCCGAGCCATTGCCAATTTTAAGTTGGGGGATGAAGGAGGTGCTAGAGCAGATCTCAACTATGTAAAGGAAAAACGATGGGATTCTTCAGTGGGGACGTTTGTTCCTTTTTCAGGTGGTGGAGAAGCGTTGGAAATGGAGATTAAGAATGAACGAGCCAGGGAATTGTTTGGGGAAGGAGATAGGCTGTTCTACTTAAAAGCCATGCAATATGATATCCCAGTAGGCGATGCAGAAAGAAGACCTGAGATCACTCAGCCAGTAGTCTCCTTTCCTTATGAAGGACTAATGTGGGAGTTGCCTCCTAGTGAGATAAACAATAATCCTAGAATTAACGAATAGTAATATTGTAACATTACAACGAATGAAAAACAACAATCCCTTCAAGCTGTTCATGGTTGCTTTTGTTCTTATTGCAGGTTGTGGTGTTGATGATTATCTGGAAACTGAAAATAACCTTGCTAATAGACTCTTCGGTGAGCCTCAAAATTTAGAAGGTATTGAGGCAACTTTGTTCGGTACGTATTGGCAGATGGCAATCGGTAGAGGGGAGAGCGGCTTTAGGCAACCCATTCCGATCGTTGCGGAATGGAATATCACCGCAAGTGATGCATATACAATTACCGATCAACCGACCAATTCGTATGCACTGAATCGAAGCGATTCATACTTTTTCTATAATCGGGTACTGGATCACTTTGAAGACAATAGCGCGGAGAGGGTATATGACATTTGTTACACACTTATTTCTAACCTCAATTCTGCAATCGAAGTGATTGAAGAACCTACCGCAGAATTGATTGGTGATATAACTGCAAATGAGGATGTGTACAATCAGCACGTTGGAGAGATATACGGACTTAGAGCTCTGAACTATTTTATGATAGCTCAATTGTTTGGCCCTAAATATCGTCCAAACGAAGCAAATGATATGCCTTCCTTAGTGATCAAAACACGGATCAGTGCTGACTTTGAACAAATTTTTGCTACGCGATCTACTTTGCAAGAAGTATTTGACCTGATGATCTCCGATCTAGAAATTGCTGCAGAGCACATCTCCTCCACAAAGTTTGTAGGTAGACTCAATAAGGGAGCGATATACGCCCTGCTTGCACGCATTTACCTCGATATGAATGACTGGGAGAATGTGAGAGAATATGCTGGTCTAGCCATCGCAGAAGGTTTTGATCTTGAGGATAACCCGCTGGACGAATTCACACATACAGACAATTCCACAAGTAGGGGAGTTATATTCGAATTGCAAAATTCAATTGGACACAATTGGGAAGGTCAAAGGCATTTTGAGTTTGTAGGTAACAATTCTCCAATAAGATTTTCCAGATGGAATTGGATTGAGCGCAGAACCATGGGACGAGCCCTAGTTAATGGGCAAACATATACTGTGAATAATGTAGGCATGCGAACCTATGCAATTGCGCATACGGTCCTTCGTGAGATCGGATGGATGGAGCAAGGATCTAATACACTTACCACTGCTGCGCTAAATGATTTAAGGGTTCAGCAAGTTTATCATTGGGCAGAAGGAGGCACGGATGCTAGATTGTCCCTAC
>JABSPG010000738.1 GCA_013214445.1 Ekhidna sp.
TGGGAACTTCATATTACTTGGCCTTTACCCTTACTCTATACTTTGCAGTCACTTCTACTAGTTGATCTTTAGCAAGGTCTGACATCTCATATTGATGAAGCTGTTCAGGTTTAGCTAGTCTAGGATCTTTAACGAAGACCTGAAAAAGCTTTAACAACTCGTTTCGTGGTAAGTCACGAACAATATTACTGCAAGCTATCCTAGCCGCAAAAGTTTCAGCCGTCTCCGAGTCGTCATCCATCATTTCGTAGGTGACTTTAGTCGATCGATAATACGTCGCTTCAACTATCTCACCTTCTGGCTTTAAGGTTCGGTATGGTGGTGTGCTACTCATCTAAAGATCCGTTGAATAGGTTAGGGTGTATGCTTAGGCATTCCGCGAACGAACCCCAGCGTGAAATTTAAATGTGTTAAAACAGCTTCTTCAACCTGCTGGAAAGAAGGTTTTTCGTCAAATTGAAAGGTGAGAGTACACTGTACAACTGCACCTAGGATAAAAGTGCTGTCTACCAAGTACTTCTTCTCTCTTGTTAAATGGATCAGGCACTTAGGTGTTTCGCTGTATAGCTTGTTTTCAGTGAAGCTGTACCCTGTTACTGCTACGTGTTCTTTTGTTATCATTCTCCAAACTTACCATTTAAGCAATACCGCACATTTTATTTTCGACGAACCCCGCTTATTCACGGTTGTAATCCCCGTATTTCTTCTGCGCTTCATCGTCTTCGAGTCCTTCAAGGTCTTCAAGAGTGATGAGATTAGATGGGAACATGTACTCTGGGATGCTCTCGTCTATCTCAACCCCTGTCATCTTCTGCTTAGTGTAATTACTCACCCAGTAGGCGTTTTGCAGTCCTTCAGTGGTTTCTTTCAGATCAGGCTGCAATACTTCAATCTGACTCTTGTCCACCACGAAATATGCCCCGTCTTCATATGGGCGTACAAATTTATCGTTGTAGACATCCAGCCACATCTGGAAGTACTTCAACACACTATTAACCATAGCTGACCTTTCAGCGGTTCGGTAGTTGTCGTAGGTACTGGACTCCATGTCGTTAAATAGAATAGAGCTCAGGCCAAACAAAGAGCATATCTGACGCAGAGAAAGTGCACTGCCTTCTATCAACTCCATGTCACGGGAAGAAAGACCGAATTGGTGATACTCTAAAGGAACGCTTGACATTGCAACTCTACCCCTGTTGTTTTTTCCGTTCAGCTTCTTGTCAAGTGCTCTCTCAACCGATCTAATTTGCGGCTCATTAAAACCCATATCAGCTTTCGGGGTAACAACACCCAAGGCACCGCCGTTCTTAGACTGCTTTTGCCTAGCTGCTGCATTCTCGTTATCACCCTGAACAACAAGACCGCCTGCCTTTAGTGGCGACTGGCCGTATAGGTTCTGCTTATTACCCCATTGCAGGTTGACTATTCTTGCGTGAGCAATTTCCGATGTATCAAACTGCTGCTGTGTATTGTCGTTTAATTGATACCCAGATATTACAGTACTGCCCCCCGATATAATTTCCATATACTGAGAAGGGAGCACGTCAACGGATGCAACCTTTCCCTTGTTCAAGCCACCAGTTAAACGAATGCCCCATGTGTAGGCGTTCCCCGTGGCAAGCATATAGCACATACTAGTTTGCCGAAATAGAGAGCCACTCATTAACTGGTTGGGCTTATGCCATAGATCAATAGCAGGACTATCAAGTATCTCTTCTTCTTCGCCCTTTGAATTCTTACGCACAAGCTTCACGGGTAGAACACTGGCCTTTTCTGCTGTGTACGTGATAGCAGAATATACATAAGAGTTCTTATCAAATCCATCGTTTATATAAGAGCTCGGGTTATCATTGATAGGAACCGCTGAGTTGCCGCCTATAGTCATATTATACAGCGCGTTCTGCACTTCTCTTTGTATTCTTTGCTCCTGTGAAGCACTCAAGAACTTAGACGTTGCCCAATCCTTTATTCTGTTAATAACACTCATCGTATAATTATTTGGTTTCGCTGGAAGAAATGCTCTACAAGGCCCGTAGTTGCATCTGGTGCATCGTCGTTCTCGTTCTTTTCTTCTCTGCTGTATGTCTTCATCATAAGCATGTATTTAGTCTTTCTCAGACTTTTACAAAAGTAAACATTCAAAGAAACAGTGCTTGAGTTGTTCAATATACGAGCGTCTTTATTCTTTGATTGGTGAAAAAAGGTAAGGCTCACACGTCTCCAAT
>JABSPG010000074.1 GCA_013214445.1 Ekhidna sp.
CCCCGATCTTTACGTTGTTCCAAAGGCCATCAAAATCCAGGAGGCCGAGATCTACATTATTCATGGAACAGCTTGTTCATTGATAGATAAATCACTAAATTCGCACCTCATTTTTAAACAGAGTTCTTAAAACTTATTTACAATTATGAAGAATTACGAGACGGTATTCATTTTGACTCCCGTTTTGTCTGAAGCTCAGATGAAGGATACTGTCGGAAAATTCAAGCAAGTTCTTACCGATAACGGTGCAGAAATCGTTAACGAAGAGAACTGGGGATTGCGCAAGCTTGCGTACCCAATTCAGCATAAAACCACTGGTTTTTATCAGTTGTTTGAATTCCGAGCAGAACCTCAATTAATCGCTAAGCTAGAGACAGAGTACAGGAGAGACGAGGCAGTGATGAGATTTCTTACCACTACGTTAGACAAGCACGCAGTTATTTACAACGAGCGTAGAAAAAAAGGCGAATTCAATAAGAAAGAAAACAAGAAGGAGGCAGCCAAATGACATTACAAAACGAACCTATAAACAGAGAGCAAAAGAAGGATAAGTACTGCCGATTCAAAAAGAATGGCATCAAGTACATTGATTACAAAGACCCTGATTTCTTGCTAAAGTTTGTGAATGAGCAAGGAAAGATCCTTCCTCGAAGATTAACAGGAACGAGCTTGAAGTTCCAAAGAAAAATTGCTCAGGCTGTCAAAAGATCAAGGCACTTGGCTTTGATGCCTTATGTTGGAGATTCCCTTAAATAAGTACTGATATGGAAGTAATACTAAGAGAAGACATACAGGGATTAGGCTATAAAAACGATACGGTTGACGTAAAGCCTGGATATGGCAGAAATTTTCTGATTCCGAGAGGCATGGCAATTATTGCAAGTGCTTCCAACAAGAAGATGATTGCTGAAAATATTCGTCAAGCAGCTCACAAAGCAGAAAAAGCAAAAAAAGATGCAGAGCAAACTGCTCGGCAGATTGGTGATTTGGTTATCGAAATCAAAACTAAAGCTGGCGAGAGTGGAAAAATCTTCGGAGCTGTCACCCCTATTCAGGTCGCAGAAGCACTTTCTGCTCAAGGTCATGAGGTAGATAGAAAGAAGATTTCTTTTGAACAAAAGATCAAAGAGCTTGGTGAGTACACAGCTCTTCTAGATTTGCACAAAGAGGTACATCACCCAGTGCAAGTGAAAGTAGTAGCAGAGTAAGTAGAACTGCAAATAAAATCAAAGCCCTGACTTCATAGTTAGGGTTTTTTTTTGTCTCTACTTTGTATTTTTAGTCTATCTCCATCTAACCAAAATGTTCAAAGTAGAATTTAAAATCCCATCATCTCCTACTAAAATCAACATAAAGGATTCAATTCTTTTAATGGGATCGTGCTTCTCAACAGAGATTGACAACAGATTAGCAGAAAATAAATTTCAATCTCTTTCTAATCCATTTGGTACAATCTACAATCCAATCTCACTTTTCAAATTACTTTCAAATAAAGTTGAAAATAACCGAATTGTAGAAAGTCAAGGAGTGTTCTATCATTGGGATTCTCATAGTGTAGTGTCTTCCTTAAGCAAGGAAAAAACTGTGGATCTCTTTCAAGAAAAAAGACAGGAGACTGAGGCGTACATCAAGCAAGTCAATTACCTAATCATCACTCTAGGGACCGCTATTGTATATGAGCATAAAAACTCAGTAGTAGCGAACTGTCATAAGATTCCAAACAGTGAATTCAGTAAGCGATTCCTTGATCAAAAAGAGATCATAGATTCATTTAGCAACCTGCATAAATACCTATCCAGAATAAATGACAAACTTGAGATTATCCTCACTGTGAGTCCGGTCAGACACCAAAAAGATGGTCTAATTGACAATAATAGAAGTAAATCCATCTTACTAGATTCCACCCACAAGATTGCAGATGGATACAAAAATGTCAATTACTTCCCTTCATACGAAATAGTCATCGACGAGCTGCGAGACTATCGCTTTTATAAATCAGATATGGTGCATCCATCTGAAGAGGCAATAAACTACGTATGGGAGCAATTCAACACATGCTACTTCGACGATGAGACTAAAGAGTTGATCATTGAATGGGGAAAACTAAAGGCTGGTTTGAAGCACAAACCTTTTCACCCAGACTCTGAAGCTCATCAAACATTTCTCAGAAAAACCATTGCAAAGCTGGAGATACTCAAAAAAAGAATGGATGTGAACCTTGAGATACAAGATCTAAAATCTCAATTGACTTAACTGTATCGGTTTCGATTCTTTTTCATCAACTAATTCACCTCTCTACCTACTTAAATGGATGGTCAAGGTAATCAACAGCATATTTAAATAATTTGGAATTACAACTTCTAAACTTTTACCTTTGCGATCATAATCGCCTAGTTCTATTTCTACTTTAAACTACTTCAAGAAAAAATTACCATTGATGCAATCGTATCAATTGTTATTAATGCCGATGCTAATTCAGCATTAGCTCATGTTTAAAGTGATTCTCCACCTGTGACAAATGAGTGAAAACGTACACATCCTGCTAATTGACGATGATCCTACAGTCAACTTCTTGAATCGGGTCTTCATTGAAAAATCTGATCTTGGAGCCAAAACAACAGTTATTACGTTCGCTAAAGATGCACTTGACCAAATAGGGAAAGGTACCCTTCAACCTGCGATTATCCTTTTGGATCTCAATATGCCTAAGATGGATGGATGGCAGTTTGTGGAACAGTTCCAAAAGCTCCCCAGCGACAAGCAACAATCAAAAATTATCATTCTATCCTCTACGATAAACCCCTCAGACAAGGAAAAAGCAAATCAAATTCCTGAAATAGTGGATTTTATAAGTAAGCCATTAACTCTGAAAAAAGTAGAACAATTGAGAGAGTTTCTGATTTAGTTATTAGCAAAATATTCTGGAAAACTCCAAAATCTGGCAAGAAATAGCTCCTAAAAGTGAATGCCTTTCGCCGTATTCTTCTGATTGCTTTTGTGCAATTGCTACTTTCACAAGGGTATGCTCAGCACTTTCCGTCAAAGCAGTACATGACTGCAGATGGAATGCCGACAAATAGTGTGTTTGATATTGCCCAGCACCATAGTGGAATGATGTGGTTTATGACTAAGGCAGGTCCAACCCTATACGATGCGAAAAATTGGATCACTTTTTCAGACTCCTTGGAGTTACCGTCATCCTTCAATTCTAAAGTTTTCATTTCAGGAGATTCCGTTTGGGTAGCTGGAATAAATAAAAAACGATTCACGATTAACTATTTCCATAATGGCGCGTGGAATTATATCGACCCTCCCTCAGGCCCTATATTGCTAGGCTCTCATCTTGATTTTCATATATCAGGCTCAGGTAAGAAGTCGGAAATATTCGTCTGTCAAGCCTCCAATATTTATCACTATCGTCCCACTGAAGAAAAATGGACGCAACAGAAGATTACAGGTGCGGCGATATTGAGCATTCATGAAATAGATGGCTCAGTCCTAACTTGTACCTCAAAAGGAGTTTACCAGTGGAGTGGCGAGGAGTTTGTCCCTTTTCCGCTACCCTATCAAGACCTACCAAATAAAAACACGCTTACGCTGGCCATACGTGAAGATTTACTTCACCTGTTAGGTAACAACTGGTATGCAGAAATAGCAAATGATTCAGTTCAGTTACTCATGCAAGATGTGGGAATCAGTAGACTATCGCAGTTTACTCAGAGCAGTCTACTTATTGCCAATGACGAATTGATTCTTTACAGCTCAGGATCTCCTGCCAGGATCATTGATAATAATCGGATGACATGGAAAAACTTACTTATTCAAGGTAAGAATCTAGATATTGGAAGTACATGTATATTTCAAGATATTGAGAACAACATTTGGGTAAGTGACTCCAGAGGTCTATTTAAATTCAATGTCAGCCAATTCATCAACTACAATGGATCTTCTGGTCTGACGAGTAATGAAGTATCCTCGATATTTCAATTAAAGGACGGATCCATGCTGCTTGCCAACCCATGGGCTCTTAATCACATAAAGGAAGATGCTATTGAACACTATCTTCTCGGGACAGCTCCGGGAATTAACTTTAGAATCTTAGATATTGAAAAACATGGTAAAAAGATCTACATGGCGGCAAATGATGGAGGTCTGCTTGTATATGACCCTGATAGATTAGAGACGCCAGAAAGAATACTTTATGGACCAAATGTAGCTATAACTAGCTGTGCTGTGTACAATGGAAAGCTCTATGTCTCAGGTAATAAAGGGCTCTTCGAAGTTCAGGATGGTACATTTAAACAAAAAAGCACTTTTGGAGCAATAAGAAACATGGTGGTGATCGACGATCAATTACTTCTTCTCACTTTTGCTCAAGGCTTATTCTTTTTTGATGGTCAAGAACTCAAACAATACAAGTCAGAGGATTTTGATCTAAACAGCGGATATCAGGCTGCAGTATTTAATGATCAACTGGTTATTGGTACCCGAAACGGGCTAGCCACTATCTCAAACGAAAAGATTCAGCCATGGGATGAGCTCTCTCTCTATTCTCCCGTCTATGGCCTATTAGTAGACAGCAAAAACCGTATGTGGATTGGAACAGATCATGGTATTTATGTATATGAATCGGGCACCTTAAGTCTCTATGACATTGATGATGGACTTTCCGGTAATGAAGCGAATCGAAATGCCATCATTGAAGATGACAAGGGCTGGATTTGGATAGGGACAGAAAAAGGTGTTTCTGTCTTCAGAGGAAACAAGCAAATCACCGGCATAGTCAATCAAGAAGTGATCCTTCATTCAATTCAGAGTGCAAATGGAAAACAACTAACCAAAGAAGAGAACATACTCCCTTTTGATGAAAACTCGATTCTGGTTTCTTTTAGCTGCCTATCGTATATAGATGAGGAAAAGATTGATTTCAGGTGTCGTTTGAATCAAGACGAAAGCTGGATTGAACTCAGCACCGGAACCACGAGTGTCAGCTTTCCAAACATCAATTACGGCACTTATACATTTGAAATTCAATCAAGATTTGATGAAGAGGAATGGGGTGACTCTTCCACCTTCGAATTCATAGTGTCTAAGCCCTACTATTTCCAGTGGTGGTTCATTCTGGCCTCAGTCTTGTCAATAATCATACTTGTGCGTGTGTTCTTCTACTTCAGGTACCTGGTTCTGCTTAGAACAAAAGAGAAGCTAAAGAAAGAAGTGCAGTTAAGAACAAAGGAAATAACTGAATTAAATCTTCATCTAGAAGAGAAAGTAAAGGAGCGGACCAGCGAACTAAACACGAAGAATAAGAGATTGGAAGAATATGCCTACATCAATGCGCACCACTTGAGGGGTCCGGCTACCAAAATCATGTCAGCATTAGCTGCTGCAGAACTGGATGGTATTAGTAATAAGGAAATGATTGCTATCCTAAACGAATCGGTTCAGGAACTAGATAAAGTAATCATCTCTATCAACGATACGTTGCACAAGTAAAGTAGTTCGTTTCGTATATGATCTACTTTCACTATAGATTCGAGGTGCTATCCAAAAACAAGAACAACCATACTGCGAAGTAATTCTTCCTTTACCCCTACCAGGGACTTTTACCTATTTGATTCCTTCATCATTTCGAAGCGATCTGGCAATAGGCATGCGCGTAGTGATTTCTTTTGGGAAAAAGAAGATCTACACAGGTATTGTGTCTGAAATACATGACAAATCACCTTCCCAATATCAGGCAAAGGAACTGTTAGAATTACTCGATAAAGAGCCAATTATAAATGAGAATCAGTTAAAATTCTTTAAATGGATGGCTCGCTATTACATGTGTTCTTTAGGTGAAGTGATCAATGCTGCGCTTCCAGCTGCGCTAAAGCTATCAAGTGAATCCTTTGTAGGTCTTAGTCCTGAAATAGACCCTGATTCTGCTGACATTGATGATAGAGAGTGGGAATTGCTAAGGATTCTTAAGAAGAATGACCTGAACATGAAAGATGTTGGGGAGATCCTTGGACTTAAGCAACCACAGAGAGTACTAAAAAAGCTTTCCGAACAAGGATACATAGACCTTTTCGAGAAAGTAAAAGACAAGTTCCAACCAAAGAAGATCAAGAAAATCCGAATAGAAGATTCTCTGATACAAGAAGGAACGCTGGAAGAACTACTCAACGAATTAGACGCTAAGCCAAAACAGCAAGATGTAATTTTAGCCTACCTGAGAGACATCCCTGTGCTAGATAATCCTGACTTGAATAAGCATGGAATACCGAAATCACAGTTGATTGCGGAAAGCATTAGCGCCTCTTCGATAAAAACCCTGATCAAAAATCAAATTCTAATCGAATGGGAAGAAACTGTATCTAGAATACCAGCTGCCAAATCAAAAGAGTTTTCTGAGATTAATCTCAGTCAAGAACAACAACACACCAAAAAACTAGTGCTAGAAGCATTCAGCGATAAAAGCACAGTGCTACTCCACGGAGTAACTGGAAGTGGGAAAACGGAAATATTCATAGAGCTGATAAAGGAACAAATAGCGAATGGAAAACAAGTTCTCTACCTTCTCCCTGAAATAGCCCTTACCACACAAATCATTGCACGTCTGCACCGCATTTTCGGAGACTCCTTTGGTGTATATCACTCGCGATATTCTGACAATGAGCGAGTAGAAGTTTGGAACAAAGTACTGACGGAAGAATATCAATTTGTGGTAGGTGTCCGGAGTGCAATTTTCCTCCCTTTTCGGAACTTAGGACTAATCGTGGTTGACGAAGAGCATGAGCCATCCTATAAACAATTTGAGCCTGCACCAAGATATCACGCAAGAGATTCTGCCATCTACCTTTCTACAATACACCAGGCCAAGGTGCTTCTAGGTACTGCAACACCTTCTTTAGAGACTTATCAAAATGCTTTAGATGAAAAGTATGGTTTGGTTGAATTGAAAAGTAGGTATGGACAAGCTTATCAGCCATCTATCGATTTTGCAAATACACAGCGGGAAAGAAAGCAGCGAAAGCTGAAGGGAAATTTTTCCTCCACTTTAGTTGAAGCAATCCAAGACTCACTAGACCGCAAAGAACAGGTGATCCTCTTTCAAAATCGGCGTGGATATGCGTCGTATATAACCTGTGATAATTGTGGCACCATTCCCAAATGCCCAAATTGCGCTGTAAGCCTGACCTATCATCAATTCAACAATAAGCTGGTCTGTCACTACTGCGGATATAACCAGAGTATGTACAGTGATTGTCTCCATTGCGGTAGCAAAGAGTTACGAAACGTAGGTTTTGGAACTGAAGAACTTGAAGAGGAATTAAAGCTTCTTTTTCCGCAAGCTATCATTCAAAGAATGGATCTGGACACAACACGAAGTAAGTATGGGTATCAGCGAATCATAGAAGACTTTGAGGATGGAGATATTGATATACTGGTAGGAACCCAGATGGTAAGTAAAGGACTGGACTTTGATGGGGTGAACCTTGTTGGGATTTTTGATACCGATCGTATGATTCATTTTCCTGACTTCCGATCACATGAACGAGCATACCACCTAATCACCCAGGTAAGTGGTCGAGCTGGCAGAAAATCCAAGAATGGAAAGGTCATTGTACAAACCAATGATCCAGACCAAGAACTACTTCAACGTGTCAGACATGACGACTACAAAGCATTCTTTCAATGGGAGATTCAGGAACGCGAACAATTCCACTATCCCCCTTTCACTCGCATTATTAGAATCACATTAAAGCACAGAGAAAAGACGGTTTCTTACCAAGCGGCTAACTTCCTGGCAGCAGATATCCGAAAAAATCTAGGAAATCAGCGAATGATCGGTCCTGTCGAACCGATGATCGGAAAAATTAGAAACATGTATCTGCATGAAATCACATTGAAAATTGAAAAACAAGGCATTAACTTGCCAGCAATTAAAGAATATCTCCGATCCGTAGAACAGATGATGAAACAGATGCCTGCCTTCAAAAGTATTGGCGTGGTATTTGACGTGGACCCGATATAATTGATATTGTGAAAGGTAGTCTATCCATTCTTACTTTATTCCTACTGATTACTTCATGTGATCCATGCGAGGATTGCGGTGCAGCCATCTCTTCAGAACCGACCGTCAGTTTTGTATTTATCAATCAAGATAGCATTCAGCAAATTGATGATAGCCTCGCAGTATTTGCGTTCAATGATTCTTCCTTAACCTCAAATATTGATTCATTAATTAGACTAAGAGATAGTCTCCAAATTGTCAATGACTCCATTGAAAACGGAGGAATTCTTATCGTTGAAAGACAGAATCTAGAACAGTGGATTGTCAATAGAAAAATGGACTCCATGTTTTTTGCAGAACTTAACGAAGATGCCGATTCATTATCAACATTATTCAATGGTGTAAAATCGACAATTAGCTCAGGATTGCTAGAGGTCTCTCAAATAGAAGTATTAGGCACTTCCTTCATCGAAACCTATGAAGATATAGATAGCGCAACTTCTTGGAAGGTTCCCCTTTCCTACCAAGGATTATTTGGAGAATATGAAGTGAGAATTAGTGATAGGACTGACCGCATAATTATCGAATACGAGAATTTTCAAGAAGTAGATGAAGAACGAACCCTCCTGATTAGAGCCCAAGACATACGCGTTACCGAAAGCACCTACGATTCCTTAATTAATTGCGAAGTAAACTGCCTAGATGGTGAGACGATCTTTACTTTTTATTTTTAGTATAGTATTAGCTACCCATGGTTGGGCTCAAACCAACGAGCAAGACTCTGTTGTCTCAGTGCGAACTCTTATACCATCCATACTCATAGACTATGGAAAAATTCTTACCATACCTAGTGAAATAGAGACAAAATATGAAGGTGGACTGGAGCTTCTTTTCTTTGAAAAATTTCCATTAATCGTGGAGCTTGGACAAGCTACCCTATCACCAGAGGGAGCCTATTCGAATGGCGTTTATGAAAGTGAGGGTTTCTATTATCGGATTGGAGCTGGCTATTACAGCCAATTCAAACCCACAAATAAGATTGGAATATCTTTTAGATATGCAGTGTCAAACTTTTCTGAAAGTGGAAGGATATTTATTGATAGTCCTAGTGGTGTGCAAGAAAACTTTGTACAAACAATAGACCGCAGGGATTTAACCGCAAACTGGTTTGAAATGGTAGTCTATTCGGATCAAAAATTGTCTGACTTATTCAGCATTGGCATAAATATTCGTCTGCGAGTACTACAAAACTATGACGAGCAAACACCATTAGATGTCTATGCTATCCCAGGGTATGGTCGATCATTTGAAAATACCGTCCCTGCGGCAAACCTGTTTTTCAAAGTCTCTTTCTAGAAGAGACTACTTATTCTGTGCCTTCTCTTCGAGCTCTTTATACCAATGACCTCCATATTTTCTAATCAAAGGTTCTCTTAAGAATTTGTAAACGGGCACTTTGAGTTCTTTTCCTAGGTCACATGCGGGAGAACAAATCTGCCAACGATCATAATTCAATGCTTCAAAATCTGGTAATTTGGAAACTCTTATGGGATACAAATGACAAGATATTGGCTTCTTAAAATCTGTCTTTCCATCCTTATGTGCTTGTTCGATACTGCACTTCAATATTTTATTTTCATCGTAGAAAGCAAAGGCACATTCACGACCAATGATTGTAGTCGTTGAAAGATCACCATCTTCATCTAGTAAGTATCCCCCTTCTTTATCTAGTACATCTACAGCATCTTTAGATAAGTACGGCTTCACCTTATCAATCACATCATCTATTAGATCTACCTCTTCTTCTGTCAGAGGTGCTCCAAGGTCTCCCTCTACACAGCACGCCCCTTTGCACTTGTTCAAGTCGCAGACAAATTGTTCTTCAATCAGATCATCAGAGACTAGCGTTTTTCCTACTTCAATCATTTGAATACTACGATTACATTTTTTTCAAAAATAAGTGAACCATTTGTAAGCTCATTCGTTCTACTTTCATCTACATTATATGTAGGTACATAAAAAGATATTAATTATTAAACACATTTAGCATTATGATTAAAGTTTTGATGATTTCAGCACTTACATTTTTTGTAGGTATTGATGCAAAAGACGTCAAAGTAGACGTGGACGCAAGTACAGTTGCCTGGGTTGGAAAAAAAGTAACCGGTCAACATAACGGTGTAATAGGCCTGAAGGGTGGAAGGCTTGAAATGGAAGATGGCAAACTCGTTGGAGGAATCTTCACTATCGACATGCCAACGATTGAGGTTCAAGATCTTTCCGGGGATTCAAAAGGAAATCTTGAAGGACACTTAAAGTCTGAAGACTTTTTTGGGGTAGAGAAATACCCTACTGCCACATTTGTGATTACCAAAGCCGTTCCTCAAGGACCAGGAAAATATAAAGTAGTAGGAAACATTACGATAAAAGATACAACAGAAGAAATCCAGTTCTCTGCGAATGTGGACGAAAAAGATGGAAAAGTAATGGCCTCAGCTGAGTTTACGATTGACCGATCAAAGTTTGATATTCGTTACGGATCAGGAAGTTTCTTTGATGATTTAGGAGACAAAACAATCTATGACGATTTCGAGTTATCTATAAACTTGGTAGCAACCATGTAAGAAACTAGTAGTAGTGATTAGGTGATTGGGCCGCTTCGGAATTCTTCTGAGCGGCCTTTCTTTTTCAATCCTCTTTTAATTTGAATTTGGATGTGGCTTCCGCAAGTTGTCTCGATATTTCACTAAGCGAACTTGTTCTAGCTCTGTAATCATCCATCCCATCAGATAGCCGGGATGCAGATGTTGCAACCTCCTCAGTTCCTGCTGCAGTCTGCTCTGCAATTACAACCATCGCCTCTGTAATGGTGACAACCTCTTTGATGTTATCTCTTTGTGACAGACTAGCATCATGCACTTTTTGAGCTTGACTGAGTGTCTCATCAGTAGCATTGGCAATATCCTGAAAAGCAACATATACTTCATTTGAAGCTCTCTCTCCTGCTTTGATTCGCTCACTCATTGTATCAATGTTAGCGGAGGCTTGCTGTGAATCCTCCTGAACTCCTTCTATAAGCTTCGCAATTTCTTTGGCTGACTTCTGCGAGTCTTCTGCCAATTTTCTAATCTCCTCAGCTACAACCGCGAATCCCCTACCCGCTTCCCCAGCCTGAGCGGCTTCAATTGCGGCATTTAAGGCCAGTAAGTTTGTTTGTGATGCTATTTCTGTAATGACACCTAAAACCCGAGATATCTCATTAGACCTGTCAGCAAAGGCCTGAAAAGAAAGTCTAGTCCTTTCAGAAAATGAGGTGATTTCTTCCATTGTAGAGGATACATTTTGAACCATCTCTAAGCCTTTATTGCTCTTCTCCGTGCTCATGGATGCAGCATTTGTGATGGTCTGTGCTTGCGCCTCCATCTCTGAAGCTGATTGCATGATTTTCTCTATCAATTGCGATGAATCATCTGCTTGATTCACCTGATTGGTGGCTCCATTGCTGATCTCTTCCATCGCTTGCGCTATCTCCGTAGTAGTGACATTCATCTCCTCACCCACATTCGTCATGTATTCCGCAGAAGTACCGATCTCAGAAACATTACTGATGACATTTTTTAGAAGTAATGTCATATCCTGCATCGCCTTGTTCAAGTTTGCCATCAAGGAACCCAAATCCCCTTTTAGATTTTGATCTAAACGATGAGAAAGATCTCCATCCGCAAGTAGTCTTGCAAGTGAACTAACAGAAGCTAATGGTGTATAAAAAGATTCCAGTAAGTCATTTATGGATTCTGAAAGGTTTTTCCAAGCGCCCAACTTATCAGCAGACTCAATACGGGCAGAAAGATTCCCATCTTCAGATGCCTCTGATACCACTGTGCTTACTTCATTGATAAC
>JABSPG010000739.1 GCA_013214445.1 Ekhidna sp.
TAGAATGCAGATACCCTGACTACCACGTGTAAAGTATTGGCAAACCCTAAAGTTGGAGCCAGCCCAGTCGACTATGCTGCACAACAGCAAATGATGAAGTCGATTGAAGGAACAATCAAAGATCTGCATGAAAGTGTGAACACGATGCGATCGGCCAAAAGCCAACTTAAGAGCTATCAAAAACTGCTGAAAGAAAATGAAGCAGCTAAAGCATTGCTGGATTCTGCAAAATCTTTGGTTGGGAAGATTGACAATTGGGAGACTGAACTCATCCAAACCAAACAGAAAACTTTTCAGGATGTCATCAACTTCCAAAACCAACTCAACGCGCAGTTGATGCACTTGAAGAGCTTCATCGATGTGGCTGATCCGAGAATTACCTCTGGAGCAAAAGACCGCTACAATGACCTGATGGCTAAGTGGAAAGTGTTTGCAGACAGCAGAGATCAATTGATCAAAGTAGAACTCTCACAGTTCAATCAGATGTACAAAGAGCAGGCGCTACCAGCTGTGATTTTGGATAGGTAATTCTTGCACAGTTTGAAATTCCATCGGCTTGTTACCCTGAAATAACTTCAGGGTGATAAGCCGTACTTTTTCTCTGACTAATTCTGAAAATAGCCCTACGCACTTATCTCTGTCAAATAGGTATTGGACTAGAGCTTTAAGCAAATCCAGAATGACTGAAGAAGCTTACAGCAAGGTTGTACTTTTGGATTCTCACAGCTGTAGCTTTTTCTCAATGAAGACCAAATCGATACTAAGCAAAAATGAAGACTGAATTTTTCAAGATTTTAAGGGTAGGTGGATTCCTAACAGTTGCAGTCTTCATTTTTGGTACGATTGTAACGGAAATTTTTTCGGTAAACACTCAAAGACGTAACAAAAACCTTGAATGTTATGGTGTCATAGATAGTGTGAAAATTAGCGATAATCATGCCACTCCCTCTTTTCTGATAGAGGGTCAATGGAGGTATCTTGGGCTATTTGGATACAGTATAGCAGAAGAAGTAAAAAAACAAGATTCAGTCGCAAAAGCTGCAGGCGAGGAGTTGTTATTCTTATATAGAAAGGATCATAGAGATAATTACAGGCTTGTCTTACAAACCACCACAAGAAAGGTTACTTATAAGTAGAACTTATCCTTGATCCTTCTATGATAAGAGTTGAGATCACTAGTCAATGATTTCCCCATCTACTAGACCCAAAAACAAGTTCAGGGTGACTGCCGGTCTTAGATTGATGCTTTATATTCTAGCGTCATGCTGAATTTATTTCAGCACCTGGCGGATTTTTTGATGTAAGTGAAAAGGCTAAAATCTCCCTGAATTAGCTGATTCAATATCTTTTTGGTCAAACCAGTCATCCGATAAATCTTTTAGATTAGGATTACCTTCCCTTATTAAATTCCACTTCCATTCTTTATGCCAATTCTTTAGTTGCCTTTCCCGAGCAATAGCTTCCTGAATTGAAGGGCAGGTTTCGTAATACATTAAGTATTTCAGTTGATACTTAGCAGTATGCTCTGAGCCTATTCCGGACTTATGTTCTAGTACCCTTCTTTCTATGTCATTGGTCATGCCAATGTAAAGGGAAGTTCTATTGAAGTTTGATAGCATGTAGACATAGCCCTTTTTCATTGAGTTGTAATATAATAAGACTCTGAAACGAGTTCAGAGTGACTAACGAGCAAAGAGCATTGTCCTATTCTATGCGTCATTCTCAGACTGCCCGCCGGCACTTATTTCAGCTTCCGCTATGATGAAAACACCGCCTTTAAATCAGACCCTGAAATATGACTTACCTATCGAACCTAGTAGACCCTGAAATAAATTCAGGGTGGCTGCCGGTCGTAGATTGATGCTTTATATTCTGACGTCATGCTGAATTTATTTCAGCATCTTATTGGACTCTTTTAATTACTATGATAATTAGACCCTGAATCGTTTCTACGCTTTATTAGTGCTGTCATGCTGAGGTACGAAGCATCTATACCATATCATGACATAGATTCTTCGCTATGCACAGAATCACATCAAAACAAAGTTATTTACTTCCGTCACGTCGTTTCACCCCTCTCACCGCCTCAGCAGTCCAGGGATCATCCGGCCAGTGATGCTTGGGATAGCGACCTTTCAGGTCCTTCCGTACTTCGAAATACGTTTCGTTCCAGAAGTTCTTCAGGTCAGAAGTAACCTGTACTGGTTTGAACCCTGGGGAAAG
>JABSPG010000740.1 GCA_013214445.1 Ekhidna sp.
TATCCCTTAATGAATATCCACTCGCGTCATCATAGACCGACCTTATTATGCTACTAACTTCATTTTCATATTCATTGAGATTATCGATGGTATCCACTGAGCATGGGTAAAGTTTTAGTTGTCCTTGAGATGTTCGGTTTGCTTGTTGCCAGATACGAACATCATCTTCACCTTCTACCAGGAGAATTGGAGACTCGTTAAATAGGTTTGAAAGTGGGTGAGCACCAAAAATTGGAAGAATTCTTTTGTAAACCTCATCAACAGATTGGAAGCTTAAATCTTTTTGGTCTTGTTCCATGAAACAGAATTTGGCATCATGAACATTGAAAAAGCCTCCGAGTAGCGCAGTACTATGTGTTGCAAGGATTACAATAAACTCATTTTCATCAACTAAATCGACAATGAACTTTGCAAATTTCACTTGAAGGTCAGGATGTAAATGAACATCTGGTTCATCCAGAAATAAGATGTTAGTCTCTTCATTTACTACTCTTTTACTGAAATACAAACACTCAATGGCTAATGCAATCAATTCAGATTCACCACTGCTGATTTGTTCTACAGAAATCTCATCTTCTGTTCCTTTTTTGAAGACTTTAAAGTCATTATCACTTCGTTTAATTTCTATATTAGAAAGTAGGTTATTGATGCTTTCGACAACCGAATCGAAGGTGTAAGCTTCATTTCTTCTTAATTCGAGTGTTTTTTCAATTTCCCGAAGCGTAGCGGTTTCTAATTTTCTATACTGAAGAACACTCTGTTGTTTGAACTGTTCGTATTGATTTTTCCTTAATTGACCAAATGCCCAATTTTCACCATTTTTTGTGTAGCTATGCTCCAAATTAGGATTATGTGTTAAGTGTCCGCCCCTTTCAGGTGTTATGTATTTCCTGGAACCATTCTCAGGATCAAGAGCTATATCTAACTCCTTTAATAAAGTACTTTTTCCACAGCCGTTCTTGCCAAGAACAATATTGATTGCTCCTAAATCTCTAAGGTTGTATCCCCTTTTATCTATCAAATCCATATTCACCTTTTATTAGATTAACTAGCATGAACTACCTCCTTTTCTTCTACTTCAACTTGGGTCATTTTGGAGAGAAGTAACTCCTTTAATTTTTGCAAAGACTCTGATTCACATAAATTATTGTGAATCCTATCTATCAGTTTTACAACACTTAATTGAAAAGACTCATAGATTTTGTCATCTGCCACAATCACAGGAAACTCCAGGATTTGGTCACCACTAATGTGAGGAACTGAGGTGCCAGTATGTACTTGTCCAACATACTCTTCAAATCTTTTATTAAAGAATGAGAGGTAAATAAAGCATTGATAAAAGCTTTTCTTCCCTCTTAGACACGACACTCGCTGCGCAAGTAATAATGGCAACTGATAGTCCCCAACTATACCCCAATTCTTTCCTACTTTGGAACCATCCATTCCAACGATGATATCATACGGTTTCAAATAGCAATCTGACGCTCTCCCAGGGAGGTCCTTATTCCACATTTTGTGAGTGTCCCATCTAAAACCCTTTTCAGTAACATTTTCACCTCTAACTACAGTCGTTCCTTCTTCCAGCGAATATTCATCTCCTTTGAAAGAATAGCCTGAGAATTGATTCGCTATGTTGTCGAATTTTCCATTCTTCCAACCCTCCGGTATCTCCTTCTCCAATTCCTCATTCCAAACCATCTTCCCACCTGAAGACTTATAAGGCTTACCATTCTCATCCGGAAACTCAAAGTCCACAAACCAATGCTTATACAAAACCTGAGCCGTTTCTTCCAGCTTTTGGTTGAGCTGTTCGATGAGTTTGATGCGGTTCACTACCGTGTTGTACTCCTTCACAATCTTTCGCTGCTTCTCGATTGAGGGGATTGGGAGTTCTACTTCACACATCTCTTCCCAATCGAAAGTTTCTCTGGCACTTCCGTGAGATTTAAACCTTGCGTATCGGTCAAATTCCGGTCTTCGAAACCACATCATCAAGTACTCAGGGTCTAGTTCATCATGAACTATTACTTCAAATACTACATACGCTTGAGACAAAATAGCCGCTTCGTGATCTTCAAGTAGAGCTACAGATATTTTATCAGTAGATGCGCAAACACAGACTGATTATGAAAACATTACAGGTTATGAAATTGATGAGAGCAATGATAATGAAATAAATCAGTTTGTCATTGCACAGGACAACAACAGGGAAGA
>JABSPG010000741.1 GCA_013214445.1 Ekhidna sp.
GTAAATAGATTCTGTGTAGCTTTTTGTTTGTTTCAGGATGTGGACAATACGAATCTGAAAATGTTTGTAAGGAAATACATGAATGTGAATGGGAGCAATCGGAATGCCTGGGGATTCTAGGTACCACCATCACCTGTTGCAATCAACTCTACGGTATAGGTATTATCTGCAGCATAGGTGTGCACAGGATCTCTTTCTCGCGAGGTATTGCCATCTCCAAAACTCCAAGTATACTCATTCGCTTTTAGGGAGTTATTGTTGAAAGTTACGGTGTTTCCTGTCTCCTCATCAATAGTATAAGTGAAAGCCACGGTCGGAGGCACTGTTGCAGACTCTTCGATGCAGCTGGATAAATGCACTAGACTGGCAAGTACGCCAGCTAGCACAAACACCTTGAATTTTCGTCTTAATTTATCCCTCATTACTATTCGTTTTGATAAACAATTACTGTCTGAAGAAATAGATATTGTCCACGAAGGTGTCTATTCTTCTACCATCAGCTGCAACAAGTACGATTGTTCCAATATTGGTAAGGGCCGGATTGCCTTGGCCTCCGCCACCAGTGTTACCAGTAAATCCATTGAGCGGGATATCGATTCCTACCCACTGATCTCTAACTATCTGATTAGAAGGGACAGTGTATCTTCCGGCAGTGTCGTCAGATCCTCCAAGTGTGTTGTCTGCACCATGGTCTATAATCTCTACTGCAAGCGCAGCATTGCCAGGTTCGCTGATGAGCACATCTACGTGCAAGAATTCCATTGAACTCACATCAGTGGTTGATCCCCATCCTATTCCAACAAAGGCAATCTCACGATAATCAATAACTTGCTGACCACCGACTGACAATACATCTATAACAATCTCTCCGTTATTGAAAATTGCAGGACTGATTCCTCCAATATTGTTGTAAGCGTCACTGAAAACAGAAATTACATTAGCAGCATCTCTTGTCGGTTCAGGTGCAAATGAGAAATCACCAATCGAATTGACAGCAAGTGATCCCCTTGCATCAAGGCTATCGCTACTATCAAAGGTTGCGGTGATCGTAGCAGACCCAGTACTTAGTACTGTGATTTCCCCATCATCATTAACCGTCGCAATAGATTCGTCAGAACTTGCATAGTTGAAGTAGGTATGCTCACAATTGACGAATACTTCGTCTCCATCTACGTTGTAGATGATTCCTTGTCCAGTAATAGCAGCGGTAGAGCCATTGAAGGACTCAATAGACGCTGAAGCTCCTCCAAGTATCTGTGGTAAAGGTTGAGCAATGGTGCCCAGTTTTTCAAACTTGATTTCATCCATCCACAAGGTAAAACCTAGACCGTTTGTAGACTGTGTCCCTACAGAAAAAAGAAATAAACCTCGTTCTTGTACGAGCTTTGAAGGATCCGGTATCGGAACGACAATTTTAGTCCAGGAGGTAGATACTGGTATGTCGTTTCTAGACGCAGCATAGGTGTTAGACTTAAAATCATTTCCAAATCCGATAGTCCCAATTGTTGCAGAAATAGAACTGCGAGCCCAAAAGGTTAGCGCGTTGTACTGAGTTAGATTTCTTCCTTCTCCTCGATCTTCAAAAATCCCTCCAATAAATCCTCCATCAGGGTCAAAGGGCCCAGGTACGTCAATTCGAATTGACGTAGTTCCTTCATATGCTTCATTTTCATCTACTCCAAATCCATTTGTATTTGCACCCTCTGCAGGATCAAATGAAACAAAAAACTGATCTGTTAATCCTACAGGCACGTCCGTAAAGATTTCGGCAGTGGTAGGGAAGATAGCAGGTGCTAGATCTACTTCATCTCGTGTACAACCAATAAAAAGTAGCGCAAAAAATGTGTACTGTATTTTTCTTATGATTTTCATAACTTCTCCGTTATTAGTTATTTACCAAGGTTAATATGTAAGTAAGTTCTGAATTCCCATTCGTTACCAAGCCCAAAGCCTGCAGCATCAGGATCTGCAACAACATTGCCTTGAATATCCGTCGTTACTGCTGGTGCATAGCGAGGGGAAAATCTGTCAAGTGATCTCCAGGTAGCTCTAATTCCTAATTGAGTGCTTGGAAGTAAGAACCAATCAGGTTTTGATATTGAAGTGGAGATGTCAGTCATCAACTGCAGCGGGAATGTCAAGTTGAAATCTCTATGGTAATCAAATGGACCCCAGTCGTTTACGCTTGCCTGAGTTTGAATTTTCATTTTCTTG
>JABSPG010000742.1 GCA_013214445.1 Ekhidna sp.
AACAACGTCTCTATGCATACATCACTGTATACATACTGCCCACCTTTTTGGGCGGGGCTGTTGTCATACCAGTTAGCTATTGCCTGAGGGCTAAAGTAAATCGTGATGTTGCCACGGTTGATCAGTGATTGGTTATACTCAGACCAATTGGATACACGATATTTATCTTTCTTTTTACTGCGCTTGTGCTGATCCTTCTTTATCTTTGACATGGGTCGGAGAGTTTGAGTTTTTAGTTGTGGAAAACCAAAAATACAAACTTCCGGCCCATCTTCTAGTTTGGCTTATTCATGCAACAAAGCCCTTCTGGGAACAAAAAATTTGATTTGCAAAGTACGCCTGATTTGGACGGGATTAGCTCATATGTAGAGTTAAAAAGCTGGGATAATGTTCGAGACGGAATACCAAATGGTATACTTACAGGGCTGACTGACAATTATGATCAATTTGTCAAGGGATACTTGGAGAATATTCAATCTTTAGATGATTTAAGATATAGTTTTGATATTGGAAAAATAAAACCACTCGATAATGATTATCCAGATTTGCCTTTTGAGGACCGACAGGCTCGAGTAGTCTTGGATCAATGGAAAGAGTTTTTTTTGACGAAAGCATCCTCGTTGAAAAACGACCTTTCTGACACAAAGTTTATGGATCTATTCGGAGTTGATAAGGAGGATTTCATTATGTTAGTGAATGCTTCAACAACCGATGTTGATAATCTATCACCTCTCTATCGTTTCATAAAAATTGAATAGCATATGTTTAGGTTTATCAAGGAACTTTATTTAGATGGAGTCCGGGAAATAGCTTTTCAAAATGAGAAAGTGTTTGTTTTTCAAAAAGCACCATTTATCCGGGTCTTTGATATCAGGGAATATGATTTGATCTCGGAAAAAGCATTGAAGGGTATGACAGGTCCAAGCTTAATTAATAATTCTTATTTAGTTGCTCGTGATGAATCAGCAAAAACTATTTGTGTCTATAAAATTGATTCTCTTGAGAAGTTGAGAGAAAAACCAGTTGACAGAATATCTTTTCGATATATAACAAGCGAGAATGATCTTCTGGTTTATGACGCTCAAAGTAAGAAAACAAGTCGATTAAACCTGGCTGATTTTGAAGCGGCTTGGTCTGAGAAAATGGAGCGGACAGGCCGGAGTAATTACTTCTATCGAGAAAAACTCTACACAACACAGTTTTTGAATGACCAAAAGTTGTTTTGTGTTGATTGGCTTACGGGGAGAGTTGACTGGGAATTTGTCGTTAATGATCATTTCGATCAAAAGTTAAAGATCGATAAAATAGTAGGCGTTTTTGATCGATATCTGATAATTAGTTTACGGTATTATCAGGAAGGTAAAGTGATTTTAGTCGATTTGGAGAGTGGAGGCGTTGTTAGTGTCTTGCTTTCTCGCCCCGCACCTATTTTTTTTGATGAGAAAAAGTGCTTGCTATTCAATATTGGGCATGATAAATATTGGGAGTTCAATTTGAGAACCAAAGAGATTAAAAACATAAACCTGTGGGAAAAATATGATGAGCGGTATGAGTTTTCTGGTATACACTCCTCTTTCAATCAGGATTATATTTTTGCATTCAGCTCGCTTCGAAAAGGTGGTGATATCATGGAAAGAAGCTACAGTGTGATCGAAAGAAAGAGCCTGGATATTCTTTGGAAGCATGTTTGTACGGAATATCCAGATGATGGAGTGACGAGGACTACAGCTAATCCTGTCTATTATAAAAAACGTCTATACTTTCTTTGGGAGGACCGCCTCAGTGTGTATGAGCATTTATAGTGCATATCTCAAGTGTAAGGGTGCAAAAGTGTTTAAATCAAAGTGGAAATATGCATTCAACTGGCGTACCCGGCAGATAGACTGGGAGTGGGCTTTTGATCACCCCGGTGAAGGGTTATACCAAATCGGCATGCCCAAAGTACATGGTGACTATCTGGCGGCCGCCGATACGGGCGGGCAGTTACATCTTTTCAAAAAAATAAGCTAAATCCTCTATATTATGAAGCGCTTTTTTCTTGCTATATTTTTCTTGAGCACGGTTTTCGGACTTCAAGCTCAAATTAGCGGTATGAGTAATCTCCAGCCGGGGGATTGCTTCTGCGAAGGCACCCCACAGCAGCCCTTTTCAGTTACGGCTGAGGGCAGTGCCGGACCCTTCACCTATGAGTGGTCGGGTCCCTA
>JABSPG010000743.1 GCA_013214445.1 Ekhidna sp.
TCGCTACCCAATACTACCGTATGTGTATGTCCGGATGATCCTTGAATTTCGTAACCTTTTGTTCTGCCTTCAATGACATCACGTTTGGAAACTGATAGTGTATGACCATGATTGTCTGCAATACTGCTTTTGGTTCCGGCTGCTTCACAATCAGGTTCATTACTAGAAACTTCTTCATCTTTACACGCAGTAACTCCCCCAATGAGGAAAGAAGCAGAAATAAGCTTTACCGATTGGGATACAAAAACTCTTCTTTTCATTTTTAACATGATTTTTCAAAATTGATTCGATAAAGAAAAAGTCAGGAATAATGAAACACTTACAATTTCATGTTCTCTTTTATCCAAAATCATGTTTTTGGAATGAATTCTGAAGAACTAGATTCTCGTGCTGTCTAAGCATATGGATTTATGAAAAAATGATCCTTCAAATAGTATTATCGTTTTAGATTAATGGTTCTATTTGAAGCTAGGTTGATTTTAAACATAGCAGTGTTAAAACTAACTACGACTACATTTTCAAATAATTTCATTGATCATTGATGGGTGTAATCAACATATTCATTCAAATATCTTGCGCTTCAATTTTGATTCTTTCAGGCCTTTTCTATCTATGGAATAAACACAATAAAGATGTCGGACTCAACCTCCTTGGAATCTTCTTGCTTACACTGGGAATTCAATATTCCTTGCTACTGTATGAAGACTACTTTGAAAGCACATTTTCCATTTTTATTCGGGAAATAAATCTGTACAACTTTCTGCTACACTCCTATATTCCCCTACTCTACCTAATTACTTATCATTCGGCAAACAACTTAGACAAAATTGAAAAGACGAAGTTGTATAGCTTATTCATCACCTTAGCTCCCATACTATTGGCATTTGTTAGCAAGGCATTGTCAGTGGACAAGAGTCTGCTCAACGACGTTACCTCTTTCTCGGGGTGCATCATAATATCTACACATAACCTCAACTATGTGAAAAAATCGACTACTATTGATGCAAGATCCCTGAAGATCCTAAAGCATATAAATACCTCCTTTCTTCTGATGATCATTGTATGGGTGATAGTTTTGCTCAATAGACACTTCTCAGCAGTCAACGAAAACCTACTTATTGGCACTTTTTTAGTGATTCAACTATACTTAGTCTATGGGATTATATTGAATACCATTAGACATCCCGGTATTGTAAATCCCATCGAGAACATAAGTCAGCCCATCAACACCAATGACCAAAAGAAGCAAGACACCAAGTATGCAAACTCAAAGCTGTCTGATTCTGAAATATCAGACCTTAAGGCAAAAATCGAGATTGAAATTGCAGAAAAAAGATACTACTTAGATCCTGAAAATTCGCTCGAAAACTTAGCTGAAAGATTAACGGTTTCTCCAAGAGTCATTTCGCAAGTGATAAATAGCAGTTTTAACACTAATTACTCCGATTTGATTAATGACTATCGATTAGAAAGAGCAAAAGCGCTTCTAAAAAAACACTCTAATGATGAATTAAACATTAGTCAGGTCATGTACGAATCCGGATTTAGTTCCACCTCTAGCTTCTATGGCTATTTCAAAAAAAAGCTAAATATGACACCAAGGGAGTTTAGGTCTCAAAATAGCTAGCGTAATTAATGGACTAATTTCTTATCGCCCTAATACTGAAGGTAAGTTCCTTGGGCTTTTCGTCCAGACTTAGCAAGAGGATCAAGGAAAAAATAGCCTGACACCTTCTCGTTCGAATAGGTTAACGTCAGGCCAATGAGATTCTTACAAAATCGCGGATAACCAATCTCTCCGCTTTTGTATGGATATTTCTACAACCCTAAAGATTGGTTTCCAAAAATGAATGGAGCATTTCAGCTGAAACATTTTTAGCAGCTACTTTCCCATCTGGCGAAATGACTACATTTTGAGGTAGCGAGCTTATGCTATAGGCATCAGAAATAGACTTGTCTTTGTCCCAGATATGGGTCCACGAATCAACACCGTCCTTATTTATGGCTTTCTTCCAGTTGCTTTCACTATCATCCTTTGATATACTTATAATCTCAAATCCAGAAGAATTGAACTTCTTATACAGTCGGGCAAATTTCGGATTTTCAATACGGCAAGCTCGACACCATGAGGCCCAGAAATCGACCAAGACCCATTTACCTTTTAGGTCAGAGAGATTCATCTCTTCACCTTCTATTA
>JABSPG010000744.1 GCA_013214445.1 Ekhidna sp.
TCAATAGAACCAGTAACGGCTCGATACCTGAAGCCCTTCGAAAGAACTCTTATTATCAAAGAGAAAAAAGATACTTAGAGACCGAATTCTCGCAATTCGATCATTTCATTATTGATTTTGCAAAATCATATGAAATCGATTTTTGGGAAAGATATTACTATGACCTATTCGTGTCATGGGGTTTCCAATTCATAAACAAGAATTATCTAAGCAATAGAACCAACTTACTAGGAAGGTACTGTACAACAGTATGGGGTTTGGATACTCATTATAGATCTCTCAACCTTAAGAATACACTAGAGATTGATTCGTTTATACGTCGCTTAAACTTTGATCTTGAAACCCTTAAGCTTTCTAAAAGAGAAACTGTCAGATTGATTCAATTTGAAGCTTACTTCCGATTGAGTATTCTTAATCTACTAGACCACAAGCGGCTTAAAGAAATCCATTGGCGAGATATTCTTAATGAAGAAAAATTTAAGCTAAATCTTATCGAAATACCAATCTTGATGAGTAGCAAATCTAGTATTGAACGCCTTCATCGAATTAAAGGACACCCTCATATTGATACCCCCATCTTTACTCAGAACTACAACCTAAGATTTCCGACATTTTTTAATGCATTGATGTTCTTTTATGGTTACTCTTTAAGAATTGATCACCCTGATAGTAGCTTAAAAAAACTCTCAGCTATATATTTAATCCAGAAAAAAGGCTTTTCGGTTGATTTACACTCCTTCTTATCAAAAGTTCTGGGGTTTGATATTTTAGAGGACATTGAGATAATATTTGAACATCACCTTAGCACAGATAGCGATAACTTTATTAGCAATTTCGATCTTGAACTTGTGTTTGATGAGGCCATCAAGGAGAATTATAAGCCCAGCTAATTCTTGTCAGCAAATTCTGAATTAGATTAATTGCCCTGCATAATTCAATTTTGTACTTTAACTGAATGAAATCCAACATGAAACTTTTCAGTACTTACAATCTCATCTTACTTCTTCCTATTATTGTCTTTTCATGCTCAACGAAAGGAAACTCAGAGCAAGCAAGTACAAGCGAGACTTCAGCTTCAGAAGTACTAGCAGATCAAGAAGTTGATGAAGAAGATGAATCAACTGGAGTATTTTCTTTTAGAGGCAAACACCAAGGCATTCTCAAAGAGCAACTATTCTACTTCTTAAGAGAACGAATCCTCAATGTGGAACAAAACACATTTGTAAAGCAAGAGAACCTGCAATTGAATGGTTTAGATTTTGAATACACTGCCGTCATTATGGACTGGAATGTACTAACTCCAATTGCAATGAATAATTCGAATTCAATTGTAAGATTTGCTAGTTACAATCAATCTATTCCTAATGAGTTGTTAGGTGATTCGATACGGATTGAAGGATCAATACAAATACAAGAGTCTACTAGTGCCAGGCTTGAAAGTGAGCTCACGGATGTGACCATTCAAGTCACCGGTGACTATTCTAATTCATATCCTGAGTACAACAATTACACGCAGGAGATGGAAAGGATCAATTCGCAAGATTTCATCCAGGAAGAACTCATCGTAAAATTGAATGAACCCAGAATCTACAACAAAGAAAATCTGTTCATGAAAGCCAGAATCGCTGAGCTAAAGAAAGAGGACTTGCAAGGCATGTCTAGTGATGAATTGGCTTTTTTGAGAAATGAAATTTTTGCTCGTCACGGTCACAATTTCAAGACGGATAAAATGAGGGATTACTTTCGAGAACAAAGTTGGTATAAACCCTATTTTGATGACGTAACAGCCTTCCTGAATGAGACCGAAAAGAAGAATGCCCAGTTCATCAAGTCGTTGGAGTCTTAACATCTTTCAAGCTATTCTCCTGATTTACCTTTTGTCTTGTCAGGCAAAGGAAAAGAAAGCCAGCACC
>JABSPG010000745.1 GCA_013214445.1 Ekhidna sp.
TAGACCGCTGCACTTGTGACCCCATGAATTAACTACCATCAATGAAATTATTAGCCACCACCGTACTATTCATTCTTTTTCAGACAAATACGACTACCATAGTAAAAAACAATGGAGATGAAATTAGACTCAGAGATATGATGATGTATCAATCCAATGAAAAAACCTCCAATGAACAGATACATTATTTAATACGAGGGAAGCAAGAGCAAATTAAGTTGAGTGAAGTGAGAAGAATATCTTTCAAGGAAACTGTTCAAAAGAAGAAGGGAATAACTACTTATCGTGCAATTCTTGTTAAGAGCAACAATGATAAGCTGAATGTGGAAATAGACTTGGTAAAAGTTGAGGGTCTTACAGAAGATGGTCAAATGGAGTCTTTATCTTTCTCTACGGTTGACAAGATTTCCTTTTAATCAGGAAAATTTAAGATGCCTACTTTTATATTTGCGATCATATTTTTTTATCGGCACTCGTAGTTCAACTGGATAGAATACCAGATTTCGGCTCTGGGGGTTGAGGGTTCGAATCCTTCCGAGTGCACATTTTTTCCTGATTGAATGGCAGATATTCGAATGGTTGCTATTTCTTTCAGAGCATTTAAGCAAAAGAGCCTTCTCAGTTTTTGAGAAGGCTCCTTTTTGTGGTGACTATTCGCATTTCTTACTGCTAACTCATCATCACAAGTAAAATTATCACTGTTAAAAGTGAGAGAAAAAATCTTACATACTTCATGATAACTATTGTTTTGATTGTATGGGTTAGTGGCTCAAATTCTTAGTTACCCCCAATTGATTCTTTGAATCAGTCAATTATTTCGATAAAATGAATGAGTAGGTTCGATAACCTTCTCTGAATAGGGAGGTGATCTGGTGTGTGTTTCTTGTCGTCTCGTCAATGTCCCAAGCTTGTGTACTGTCTCCAATAGCCACAAATAGTCTGTTCTGAGAGCGATCTAGGTTCCATGCACCAATTAACCCCGGGAAATCGTCGGGATTACATTTTGTTGCACCTTCATTGATTTCGTAAGTCCCGTCAGGATAGTAGGTGATGAAATTGTCTGTTAGACATGTTTTAGGAACAAGCGTGCCCAACTCCACTTCGATCTCTTGTATTTGCCAAGTCTTGCCAAATCTGTCAGTTCCTGCTAGCAACTCTGATCTGCTTTCGGGTCTAATACTTGACTCAGAGCAGCTGATAATGATAAGGGATAAGAGGGTTAAACGTAAAAAAGCCATAGTTGTGTGATTTACAACTATGGCAAGCTTTTATTTCTTGACCCCTAAAGGCCTTTACTCTCGGTATTCTAAGCTAGTACTTCTTTGACCTTGTCAGCCGCATCTTTTAGAACAATCGCAGAAGTAACTTTTAAGCCTGATTCCTCAATTATTTTAGCACCCTCTTCTGCGTTAGTTCCTTGCAGTCTTACAATGATGGGCACGTTGATATCGCCGATATTTTTATAGGCTTCTACTACGCCGTTAGCCACTCTGTCACATCTAACGATTCCTCCGAATATGTTGATTAGAATTGCCTTTACGTTTGGATCTTTTAGGATGATTCTGAATCCAGCTTCTACTGTCTGCGCATTAGCTCCCCCTCCAACATCAAGGAAATTAGCAGGCTCACCTCCAGAAAGTTTGATAATATCCATGGTTGCCATAGCTAGACCGGCACCATTTACCATGCATCCAACATTCCCGTCTAGTTTCACATAATTCAAGCCTGACTCACCTGCCTCAACCTCCAATGGATCTTCTTCCGTAAGATCTCTGAGTTCTGCAATGTCCTTGTGTCTGTACAATGCGTTATCGTCAATATTCACTTTGGCATCTACTGCTAAGATTTTATTGTCAGACGTTTTTAACACAGGATTAATCTCAAATTGCGAAGCATCAGTTCCTTCATATGCTTTGTAGAGAGCAAAGATGAATTTCACCATACCCTTTAAAGCTTCTCCTTCTAGACCTAGGGCGAACGCAACTTTTCTAGCTTGGAAGCCTTGCAACCCAACCGCAGGATCAATCCACTCTTTTACGATCTTATCAGGAGTTTCTTCTGCTACGGTTTCTATATCCATTCCCCCTTCAGTAGAAGCCATGATTACATTTTTTCCAGTACCTCTATCAAGTAGTATACTTAGATAATACTCCTTAGGATCTGATTCACCTGGATAGTAAACATCTTGAGCAA
>JABSPG010000746.1 GCA_013214445.1 Ekhidna sp.
TGCTCTGCCGCTCTGCCTAGGAATTGCGGTCGCATCCGGAGTGCCTCCCATGGCCGGTTTGATTTCAGCGATCGTTGGTGGGCTGTTTATGTCGAGAGTTACAGGTTCCTTTGTAACTATCAGTGGACCAGCTGCAGGTTTGATCGTAGTAAATCTTGCTGCCGTAGAATCCCTAGGCCAAGGGGATCTTTTGGCTGGGTACAAATTTGCATTAGCAGCATTCTTAGTAGCTGGTATTATCCAGATGGTTTTGGGCTTCCTAAAAGTTGGAAAATTTGGTGATTTTTTCCCTTCAGCTGCTGTTCATGGTATGCTTGCAGCTATCGGTGTGATTATTATCGTAAAGCAGCTATTTGTGGCGCTGGACTACACTCCTGAAGCTGGGCAAGGGCATGGTATCATAGGAGCCATTATCCAGATTCCCAATGCATTCATCAACATGAATCCTGAGATTGCTTTCATTGCGCTTATCAGTCTCTTCATACTGGTTGTACATCCATATATCACCTTTAAACCTATCAAGATCATTCCTGCACCCATGTGGGTGATTATCTGTTCAATCCCATTCTCTCATATCTTCGATCTATTCCACGAGCATAATTATAAGCTGATTGGACATGTATATGAGCTAGGGCCAAAGAATTTGGTTCATCTTCCTGATAAGTTTATTCAGGGTATCGTTTTGCCAGACTTTGGAATGACTTTTACTGGTGCTTTTTGGGTCGCCGTTATTAGTATTTCGCTGGTATCTAGTCTTGAGTCTTTGCTGAGTGCTCAAGCGGTGGATACACTGGATCCATATCATCGGAAATCAAACCTAAATAGAGATGTTTCCGCAATGGGAGCTGGGAGCGCATTTTCCGGTTTACTTGGAGGCTTACCTATGATCTCAGAGATTGTCCGTAGCTCTGCCAATATTGGAAATGGAGGGAAAACCCAATGGGGAAACTTCTTTCATGGTGGATTTCTATTGCTTTTTCTCCTGCTCGGAAAGCCCATCATCGAACAAATTCCACTTGCAGCACTGGCTGCTATGTTGATTCATGTGGGCTTTAGATTAGCATCACCCTCGGAGTTTAAACATGTGTATCAAATAGGGAAGGAGCAGCTCCTTATATTCTTAACGACATTGCTAACTGTGTTAGCCACAGATTTGATTATTGGAGTATTGGCAGGCATTTTAATGCAAGTGCTCATTCATCTATATTATGGAGCTCCTTTAAAGTTTCTCTTCAAGTCAAGATTTGATTATTCAAGCAGCCAAGATCAAGATGTTATCTATCTGCAGCATTCGGCGATATTTTCCAATTATATATCCCTGAAATCGGAAATTGAGAGACGAAGAGAGCAGGGCAAATTAGTATTGGATTTTGCAAACGTGAATTTGATCGATCATACCTTCCGAGCTCACCTGAACGATTTACAGCAAGAATGGAAAGAGGAAGGAAAGCAATTGATACTATCTAATGCAGAGCACTTAATACCTGTTTCAGATCATCCTCTAGCTACTCAAGTAAGAAAAGATGTGTTGCCGGAGTTAGATGAAAAATTAGATGAACATCAGCGGCACTTGAAGAAGATTGCAGCGCAAAATGAATGGAAGTTTTTGTCTGCAAAGACCATTTCCTTTGATAATTTCATTGGGTTCAACTTTGCTAAGAATAGCAAAATTGTGCATGCTCAGAACATTGTCTCCGGCACCTATGAGGGCGTCCGCTTAATCTACTCAGAGATTGTATATGACAAAACACCAGACACTCCTTCGGCAGATTCTCAATTGTCTGTATTGATTATTAAGCCATCCAAGTCCATTCCGATATTTCTATTGGAGCGAGAAGGTCTCTTTGAGAAGATGACGGATTTCGCATATCGTGCAGACATTGATTTTGATTCGTATCCTGTTTTTTCGAATAAGTTTGTTTTGAAAGGTCCAGATGAAGAGTCCATCAGAAGCTTCATGCATCCAGGGATCATTAGAAAAGTAGAGCAGTATCCGCATTTCCACATGGAAAGTAATGGAGATGCAATTATTCTTTATCGATTTGATAAGGGAGAAGATAACGAGTCTATCTCCGAACTATTCCATTTTGGGAAAGTCATGGCTCTGATGATCTAAGTGCAATCGTCCCGATCTACATGATTAGACCGAATAATTATCACCAGCATTCCGCCATGTCGTTTTGGAA
>JABSPG010000747.1 GCA_013214445.1 Ekhidna sp.
TGACGTGCAGGATGATGGCAAGGGCATTGATGCAAATCAGATTCGTAAAAAGATTGTGGAAAAGAATTTGCTTTCTGAGAATCTGGTCGATCAGCTTTCTGATGATGAGGTAATCATGCACATTTTCGACACGGGATTTTCCAATGCCGAGCAGGTAAACGAAGTTTCCGGTCGTGGTGTAGGGATGGATGTGGTCAAAAAGGCTACAGAGTCCATAGGAGGACAGGTACTTGTGAGTACAGAAGTCGGTACAGGAACTACCATTAGTCTTAAGTTACCTTCTTCGATGGCTGTGAAAGGTGTATTGATGTTTATGATGGGTGACCAAGAGTTTGCCATCAGCTTACCATACACCGAGGCAGTGGTGTCTCTCAAGAAATCATCGATCCGAAAAGCAGGCAATGGTCTGATCTCCAGCTATCTCAAAAACACTATTTCAGTACTATTTCTTAAGGATCTTTTGGAACTGGAAGACCTCAAGGAAGTTTACGAAAAAGATATTTTTCACAGTTCTTTCGAGCAGTATGGTCCTGATGATCAATTTGAGGTGGTGATCATTAACTACGGAGGCAGACTCTATGGAATGGTGGTGGACAAACTGTTACAGCAGAAGGATATCATAGAAAAACCTTTGCCCAAACCTCTGGATGATAATAGACTTCTTAGTGGCACCACCATCATGGGTAACGGTAATGTGTGTATGATCATTGATGCAGTAGCAATTACAGACCTGTTATACACTTCTAAACTAAAAATTCAAGAACACCTAAAAGCATCATAAAATGAAGATACTGAATAGTAGTGCTATAGATGATTTCACCAGCAACCTGCTGGAGCAAGGCATTGCAAAGACTGCAGCCTCATTCGAGATGTTCATCAATAGCAACGTGCATTATCACTACTCAGAGGAGAATATAGTTGGTACCGATTTGACCGGTACCATTACTAATCTGGAGGACAAGATACTACTACTGAAGACGGAATTAATTGGGGGATTAACGGGCATAAACTACTTAGTGCTATCCAAATCTATGGCTACTACTATTAGCAATCATATGTTTGACGGGGTGCAGGATACCACCTCTTCCAGAGAGATTGTGGAGTTTTTGAAGGAGATGGAAAATGTTCTGGCCGCAAGCACCATCACCACGATTTCGGATGTTTTAGATATGGACTTGTACGGAGATGTACCAAAAATTCAGGCAGCATCAGTCACTCAACTGAATGATATAGTGCATCAAGAAACCAGCAATATCAGCCCTGAGCTCGGGGTAGCTGCCACACTAGATATACCCGAATTAGGAATTAGTCCAACCCTCTATTGGTTTTTCAACCGATCGTTTACACCAGTCATTCAAGAGTTAAAATCAGCATAAAATGGTATCAGAAGAAGAATTAAAATCATTTATGTTGGCGATGCGCAAGCGCTACGATTTGGATTTCACAAACTACGAGCCCAAGTCATTAGCCAGAGGCCTACAAAGAATCTTATCAAAGAATGGTATGGATGGGATGATGGATCTCTGGGGAAAGATCTTGAAGGAGGACGACTTCTTTTTAAATAGTATCGATGACCTTATGGTAAATCTGACAGAGTTGTTCAGAAATCCGGAAGCGTGGGTTCGTATCAAAAATGAGATTCTATGTCAGTTTCAAAAGCATGATGAACTAAAGGTTTGGCATGCGGGCTGTTCTACCGGCGAGGAGGTGATCACCATGGCGATTGTCCTGGAGGATGCAGGACTGTTTCACAAAGTAAGCTCTCTGGCTACAGACCTCAGCTCTTCGGCGCTGGCTACCGCGAGAAAAGGATCTTATTCAGTGAATGCCATGAAGAACTATGAGAAGGCATTCAAGAAATATGACCCATTGAAACGATTCAAAGACTATTTCACCATTTCAGAAAACTATGGTAGAATAAGTCCTTACTACCTCAGCAAAACTAGGTTTGAACGAGATAATCTCGTAGATCTAAATGACCATGGAACATTCGACATCATCTTTTGTCGAAATGTGCTCATCTACTTTGACAATAAGTTGAAAGCTGAGATTCTGGCACATTTAGAAAGCAGACTAAATGAGGGAGGCTACTTGATACTGGGCTATTATGATACTATGCCCAATCAGAGCATTGACATTTTTAAGGTACACGATAATTCTGTACGGATTTATCAAAAGAAAAT
>JABSPG010000748.1 GCA_013214445.1 Ekhidna sp.
TAGCCAATTCGTTGAGCCATTATTTATCGTTATTCTCGTATGTGGTGCTATCTACCAAGATAAAGAACTTTATAGCCTAAAGGTTCAAGTTAGTGATTTACAACAAAAATCTGAAAGACTTGATTCATCTTCAATCCCAGAAAAAGGGTAACCAATCAAAATGCCTATCATCAAACAACATAGGATCTATCGCCAAGACCTTCAGAATAATCCCAACGTTATTTATATTTTTGGAGACAACCTAACGCTTTTGGTATTCCTACTAAACGTACCCCAGGTCATAGTCCTGGCGATTACTTTGGCGATCCTGAAAATAGAATGAGTGAGCTTATCGTGATTATCCAACATTTTAACTGGGTTGAGAAGATGTTAAAGGATAGACGTACAGTGATTTGGCCTAGTGATGGAATTGGAACTGGACTTTCAAAACTTCCTGAAGTATATCCAGAGCTAGCTGAAGATATCGAGTTCTACGTAGAATCTCTTTTCCAAGAATATGGAGTAACCTCTTAAAATGCGTGTTGAAAATACAGCTAAGAAACTCACTAGTACAGGTGTTGAACCTTCGCGACGCTCTAAAATTACAGTGTCTAGTAACGTATCTAAAATCATGGGTATGTTCGTTAACATGTATGAGCGTCCCATTGAAGCGATTGTCCGAGAACTGTTCTGCAATGCAATTGACTCACATAAAGAAGCTGGTCAAACAAAACCAGTAGAAATCAAGGGTCCTACGCTTACTAATCCTATGTTTACTATCAGGGATTATGGTATTGGGATGACTGAAGACTTTGTACACGAGAGTTACAGTAGTTTTGGTACAAGCTCTAAGGATGATTCCGATGATGCCATTGGCGGATTTGGTCTTGGCGGTAAATCTCCTTTTGCGTATACGGACTCGTTCACGTTGAAGTGTTATGACGGTACTAATGTCTACATCTACAACATGACAAACACGGACGATGAGATTACAACGGATGCCGTTATTCCAAGCACGGAACCAAAGGGTGTTGAAATTATTGTTCCTGTTCAACGGAATGATACTGCTGTTTTTGAAAGCGCTATTCAAAAAATTCTTCGATACTTCCCTGAAGACGCTTATACGACAAACTGCCATGCTGACTTCGTAATACCCCTTTGTAAAGATTGGGTATGTTTTGATAATCAACGTTGGAGTTTTGATTACGGAGATCTTATTTGTGGAAATGTCAGGTATCAGTACGATACAGAAGCCGTAGCTAACGCTCTAGATAGTCGTATTTGGAATGTGTACACCAATATGTATTACATGCCGCGTGTCAATATCGGGGAAGTTACTATTGCGCCAAGCCGTGAAAATGTCATTATGGATGATAGGACGGTTCGGAACATCGCTAAAAAGATTGAAATTATTGTTGAAAACGCCACAAAAGATTGGTTAGAAGACTTTGATCTAAATGCACCTCCTGGTGGTGAATCGTTGATTGGTCATCTTGATGGTATGTACCGATATAAGCGTGATTATATTATCGAAGAACGTAGAACATACCTTTCAAACCTTATCGGTCAGTATTACGACGAATGTTCTGAGATTGAGCAATATCAACTACACAATACTTGGGGGTATCCATTCTCACAATTCTTCGGACCAGAACCTGATATTAGTAAACCTTTTCATGATCGTTTTACTCATGATGACGCCGGCAAAATTATTTACAAAAAGGGTCGAAACGGGCACTACCGTACATATCATCGTTCGTCATACAGTGGTATTTCCCAAGAAAGTTTTGGAATACGTTACAATACCAACATTCATAGGCTTGTGGCCAACGCCTTTGTGCTTGTAGATATGACTGGGTCTACAACTTTAAAAACTGCTTTTGACGCTGTTGATGAACATATTAAAAATGATCCAACGTTAGCTGCAAAATACCCCAAGTTTTTGGATGATCATCGATATTATGTTACATATAGACCAAGTGAATATGAAGGCCTTAAGGAACTTCTACAGAAAGCTTTCTGTGTCGATGATGATGGGTGTTTTAAAGCTAAAGATTTGGTGCCTCAAGTTCCAAAAGGTTCTAAGCCTAAACGAACGTACACACAAGCTGATTTACGAGAAGTACAAGTCTATCGTCCTTTCGGTGGAAGGAACTGTACATACGTTAAACGAAAAGATGTTGAAACATTTTCTCAGCCCTAT
>JABSPG010000075.1 GCA_013214445.1 Ekhidna sp.
CCAGCAACAGGTGGAGACCTCACGTATGATTACCAATGGGAGCGAAAATGCATAATTGCTGGTGAGAACGAAACATGTGAATGGGACGATATCCCAGGAGCAATTTATGCAGATTATCAGCCGGGAGTAGTTACAGAACCGACGATGTATAGAAGAAGGGTTAGTTCAGAGGGCGTAGATAGATGGTCCAATGAAATGACCTTGGATGCGCATCCAAGCGTGTCTGCAGGGTTATTGGTGACTAATCTTACCATATGTTACAATACCTCAGCTCCTGAACTTTCGAATTCGCCAGCATTTGGAGGAGATGATTCCTATAGTTATCAATGGCAGATTTCTACGGATGGATCAAACTTCACCAATATCAATGGAGCAACCAATGAGTTGTATGATCCAAGTGAATCCTTGCAAACGGACCGATGGTACAGACGGGTGGTTACTTCATGTTTAGAAACGAAAGAGACCATTCCAGTTAAAGTCACGGTAAATGATCCGCTATCTCCAGGGGAGATCACCAATGAACAGTTTGTATGTTCTTCGGAAGATCCTCAAGCCCTGGGTTCGATCGCTGCCACAGGAGGGGATGTGAATGACTACCAGTACCAGTGGGAATTCAGGCCGCAGGGTGGATCGTGGGCAGATGTTCCGGGAGCAGATCAGGAGACCTATGATCCTGGAGTGCTGAGCGTAACAACAGCATATCAGCGGAAGGTCACTAGCTGCGGACAAGAAGACTATTCAAATATCATTACCATCACGGTGGATGATCCTGTGGATGCAGGTAGTATCAGTGGTGATGCGACGATTTGTTACCTGGGAGGGGGTACGATTTCTTCTGATGTATTGGGATCGGGAGGCAATGGTACAATTACCTACTTCTGGGAAAAGCGAGAGGCAGGAGGTCAGTGGATTGGGATACTAGGTGAAACTGATGCTACTCTTGATTTTGATTCATTGATTGTCAACACAGAGTTCAGACGTACGGCATCAAGCTGTAATCTTTCGTCTGCCCCGTCGACACCAGTCACCATCAGCATATCTGATCCGTTACTGCCCGGAACTATCGCAGGAAATCAGCAAGTTTGTTCTGGGTCTGATGGATTCCTGATTCAACCTGGTTTAGCTAGTGGCGGGGACGATGTTTACACGTATCAATGGCAACAAAAATGTAAAGAACTTCCTCTCTGTGAATGGCAGAATATTCCAGGTGCTACTGACGAATATTATACGCCAACAAATGTCACTCTTGATCTTTTGATTCGCAGGAAGGTATTTTCATGTGGTCTAGAGGCTGAGACCGACTCTATTGAAGTTACTATAATCAAGGATTTAGATGCCGGGACCATTAGCAATAGCCAGACGGTATGTTTGGGAGGTGATGGACAACCACTTGGAACTAGTATCGCCCCATCTGGTGGTGACAATGTATTTGGTTATCAATGGGAACAAAGATGTGCAGATGGCTCCTGCGGATGGACAGATATCAGTGGAGCAACAAATGAAACGTATACACCTGTCAATGTCACCACAGATCTTGAAATACGGAGAAAGGTTCTTTCTTGCGCTTTAGTGGCAGAAAGTAATATTGTTACGATTGCTGCTCTACAAGAAACCGGTTTTGCTGGATACATAACAGGTGAAGATTTTTTGCCTGACACAGGTACGCCAGGATCGTTGACTTTGGAAACTACAGCCACATCGGCTACTTGGTATTCCTCTTTAGACGGTGAAAACTGGATTCAATTGCCTGGTACAGCTGCAACTTACAACTATGACAGTCTAGCAGCAGATACATACTTTATGGCAGAAGTCTCTTCTGGGTTTTGTGTCAATAAATCAGATCCTTTTCTAGTACGGATAAGTAATAGCATCTATGCCGATCGATCCCAGGATAATTTTGTGAAAACAACCACACTTTTGATTCCGGAGACGGATGTCAATAACATTTCTTCTATGCTAGCTTCTGAGAAAGCGGAATCTTATAGCTACATAGACGGTCTAGGCCGTTCGGTACAGCAAGTAAGTAAGGGAGCAACTCCTACAGGAGATGATATTGTGAGTTTTTCTACCTATGATCCAATTGGAATGGAAAGTATTCAGTACTTACCCTATGTATACAGTGGAGCCGATGACTGGCACGAAAATCCGATTGATGCACAAAAGAACTACTATGAAAATAGTGGTCTGACCAATGGAGAGACCACAACGAAACCGTACTCGGTAACGAAGTTTGATGCTTCTCCCAGAAAGTTAGTGTTGGAGCAGGGGGCACCAGGTGCGGATTGGCAACCAGGAACTAATCATACGGTCAGATATGCTTACCGGTCCAACACGAGTACGGATGCCGTTCCAAAGTACAGTGCGGTTGATTTGAGTCAGATCGGGACGTATGACCCCACGGTTTTGAGTGTCGTTGAAATCACGGATGAGAATGGGCATTTGGTTAAGACCTTCACCGATGGTCGAGGGCAAACAGTATTGAAACAAGTAGAACAAGAAGCTGGTCAATTTGCTTCAACGATCCATGTGTATGATGAGGTTGGTAGAAAAATATTTATCCTTCCGCCTAATGCCATTGATTACATGGAAACCAACCCTTCTTACACCTATACAGATCTAATCGAACATGAAGATTTAATCTTTGAATACCGATACGATACCCAGGGTAGGCTGATCGAACGTAAAGTACCAGGCAAGGGATGGGAATACCTTGTGTATGATCCCTATGATAGACCCGCACTGACACAGGATGCGATTATGAGAACTCGTAATCAGTGGGCATTTAGCAAAGTAGATAGACGTGGGCGAACGGTATACAGTGGGCTGTACATCGACAGCAGTACACGCGCACAGTTGCAAGCTGCTTACGATACCCTTGATTACCGCAACGGTACACACCCAAGCTATGAATCAGCAGGGACAGCAGTTGAGAGCTATACCAATAATGTCTTTCCAACCACGAATTTGGAAATACAGGTAGTAAACTTCTATGACGATTATGAATATCAAGCTAGCTGGGGGATGGGGCCAAGAGGATTTTCTAATCCAGATGAACGAAGATCCTCAGGTATGAATGGAACCAACCAATACATTGCATTAGATCAGTTCTATCAGGGGACGAATAGCATTGAAAAGCTGACAGTGGAAGCATGGTTCAACACCTCATTTGTTGGAGGAAATTTTGATAACTGGGCCATTATTGATTTTGATCGAAGTGAATACTTCAACCTCTTTGTGCATGGGGCTAACGGCAAGATCGGTTTTTCGACCCGAGATAGTGGTATTGATGACTTCTATTCCAACCAAGTGGTAAATGATGGAGAGTGGCATCATGTAGCGGCAGTATTTGATGGGACTGATAAGTACATCTACATTGATGGGGTATTGGATAATGTAAAGTCTAGTCCACATGGATCAGGTGCCAAATTAGGTACCAATAATATACGCTACGGATTTATCGGGGATGGTTCTGAGGCCACTTCCTTCAATGGGAAGCGAAATAAAAAGTACTTCCAAGGGAAGATAGGAGAAGTACGTCTCTGGCATTCGGTTCGTTCTTTGGATGAAATAACAGAATACATGGATGTGCCAGTTAGTTCTAATGCTCCTGGATTAGTGGGGAAATGGTCAATGAGTGAAGTAGATACTCAGGTTATTGATGAGACAGGAAATGGCAATGATGGAACAAATTTCAATGGAGTGACACAGGAGTCTGAGATACGGCAGGGAGGTAGTGAACTCTATCTGATTGACGATTCCAGAGGGCTGTTGACAGGCTCAATGGTTAAGCATGATGCAGACTGGCTGTACAATGTAAACTATTATGATCCAAAAAGTCGTGTAGTGCAAACGATTGCCAGCAATCACCTCGGAGGGGAAGAGGTAAATACAGTTTATTACGATGACTATACCAGTAGAGTGAAAAGGACTGTTCAACACTTAGATGCTGGTGGTAAATCCACTCAGGTCACCCGTAGGTTTGGTTATGATGAAAGGGGTCGACTGCTAAATGCCTGGCATGAAATTAACAATAAACCTGTAGTGCATATTGCAGGTAATGAATACAACGAATTTAACCAGCTGATCGAGAAAAATATCGGAAATGGAATTCAGTCGATTGACTATACCTACAATATTCGTGGTTGGCTGAAAAGCATCAATGACGCAGCTCTTTCCGACGGAGAAGGCGACTTGTTTGGTATGGAACTCAGCTATAACACTGCAGCAAGTGGCTTGAATAACCAAGTGCAGTACAATGGCAACATCTCAGGGATGAAATGGAGCAATTACGACACCAAGGATGAAGGACTTTCCGAACTAGGCTATGCCTACACCTATGACCATGCAGATCGTTTGAAAGATGCGGATCACATGAAACATGTGACAAGCTGGACTACCACACAAGGCTTTGATGTTATGGGGACGCAGTACGATCCCAATGGAAACATCACGCATATTAACAGGAATGACACGGATGGTTCAACTATTGATGACTTATCGTACTCTTATGTCGGAAACAAATTGTTAGAAGTGAGCGATGCTGCGGACAGTCTTGGATTTGCGGATGATGCATCTATTGGTGACGACTATGCCTATGATGTGAACGGCAACATGATCAAAGATTTGAACAAAGGGATTGATAGCATCATATACAATCATTTAGACCTGCCTATCACGATTATTCTGGATCAATCACCGGTTGATCCTGATTCACTGACATACAGTTACACAGCCACTGGTACAAAATTGGGAATGAAAGTGTGGAAAGGTGGAGTCACTACGGGTCAGATAGATTACTTAGGTAACTTCCGGTACGAAGATGGAGCGCTGCATAGTATTATGCATGAGGAAGGTCGAATAGTATTAAAAGACAATAGTTATGACTATCAGTACAACTTGAGGGATCATCAAGGCAATACCAGAAGGGTACTCAGTACACTACCTGAGAATCATACGATGGTGGCAACGATGGAGTATGGCATAGAGTCTGAAATGTTCAATAATTACGCTCCTCATCAAGACGCAGTAGCGGCTAATAGTGGTTCGCATGTTTCTGTGAACAGTAATCTGTTAAACAATGGCTTAGACCTAAATACGTTCCTGAGAGTCGATAGAGATGATACAGTCAAAATTAGTGCTCGTGCATACTACAATGATAGCAGAAGTAATTACGGCTTGTTATCAAATTCACTTGCAGGAGCTTTGTTCTCGATATATGGAGCAAATTATGGCACAGAGGGACTGAACGTTACTCAGTCGAATTTCGATGCAGTTTTTGATGTAGGATCCACATTAGGGACTAAATCAACGAATTCAAATGCTCCAAAAGCATTCATCAATTACATCTTCTTTGATCGGGAGATGAACTACAAACGAGCAGGATTTAAGCAAATAGGTAGTGCGAATGCATCCATTCAACATGTAGTGGCAGATGATTTCATTGCAGAAGAGAATGGATATCTCATGATATATTTGTCTAATGAGACGTCTGGAGATGAGATAATCGTGAGTTGGGATGATTTCACTGTTTATCAGGGTAAGACGAACGTAGTACAATCAATAGACTACTATCCATTTGGTATGGAAGCAACGAGTTACACACGTACAGCTACAGATTCTACATTATATCTCTACAATGGAGGTGTAGAGAAGAATGGGTATACATCTTACTATGAAACCTTCTACAGACAATATGATGCGTCCATTGGACGATTTACAGCAGTGGATGTAGCAGTAGGTAAGTATGCTTCACAAAGTCCATATCAATATGCGTTTAATGATCCTGTGAGTTTGAATGATCCACTAGGAGATGATCCATTCAGAGATCAGTATAGAGAGGATCAATGGTCTGAGAATTGGGCAATGACGATGGGGTATTTTTGGGATGAACATACCACATTTGCTTATGGAGGTAGTGATAATTGGCATTTGACTGCTGTTGCTAGAGATGCTCATGGCGGACGTAATGGGAGTGCTTCTGCTTTTGATCCAGCAGGGAGAGGTTCTGTTTTCTCAAATATGAACTCGATGTGGACGATGAATGGGTTGATGAGTGGAGAAATGATGGATTATCAAAGAGACATGACTAACGTGGCTTTCAGAGCAAGTGTAAATGATTTCAATAATGGCAGAACAGATCGGTTGAGTTTAACTTCAAGTGCAACATCTACTTTCTACAAGGGCACAATTGCTAAAATGCAAAATGCTGCGGCTACTGCTATGATATCTAGCCAAGTTGGTTCAGGTGAAAGAAGTCTAGCTGAGGCATATGGACAATACTTAAAAGTAGGTTCAGATGGAAGGTATTATTTACCATATACTGATACTGAAATTACTGGCCTTGATTTATTGAGAGGTAATTATGCTTATAAGCCAAGTGGCCAAACATCGGGGGGGAGTGGACGACCTGATGATGATAGATACTTAACTTTTGGTGAGGCTTGGGATTGGTATAGGAATGGTAATGGACAGTCTTTACATGTTGATTTGAATAAACTTGACCTTAGTGGTATTAAGGCTTCCGATTTTCCAAAAGGTGTAGGTAGTGTTAAGGCATTTAATCTACTTGGAGGCCATAGAAGTAATACAAATGAAGGACTGGTATATGGGAATGTTGAACTTAAACTCATAAATGATAATACTGTTGAAGTTTACAGAAGGGATAGTTATGGATTACCGATTGATGTATATGATTTCGATATGAAAGATTGGAATTCCAGGACATTCAAAAGAAATGTAGAAACATTTGGAGGTTGGGTAGTGCATGGAGGTTCAGGTACTCCATTTATTATATGGATGTACGGACAAGGTAAAATTGGCAAGTAACATGAAACGAACCCATGTAATTTTATTATCATCATTGGTCTTAGTATTAACTTTTGTGTATTACTTTTTTTTAAGGGAGAGTACTATCGAAGATTTACAGGGTTATGCTAAAGACGAGTTTGAATACATCTACCCCCGTTCTCAAAGAAGTCAATTTGAAGGGCCTATTATCTCCGAACAAACAGAAAAAGGTGTTGAGTTTTGCTGGATTAAAATTGAAGATTGTGATACGACTAAAGTATTCGTTTATGTATCAAGAAAAGCTTTTGTTGAGCCGGAAACATCATCTATCACCAAAGGTTGTGATTAGCCAATTTTACGTTTAAAAAACAAGATTAAGCCTTCGAGAAATCGAGGGTTTTTTTATGCCATTGCTTGTACTTTCCTTTTGGTTACGAGTGCATCGAGGAACGTTTTGATCATTTGCTTATCCTCATTACCAGGCTGCTCCACTGATCTAAAAAGATTAAGTAGTTCTTTATCCTGTAGCTGAGAGTTAGCCATCTCGTCAGTAGATCCATTCATGAGGTAATCGGTAGTGGTATTTAAAGCTTGTGCCCCTGCTGGCGCGAGCTTATAGCTCGTGTCCTATCAAAGAAACGAAAGCCTTCGAGAAATCGGGGGCTTTTTTAGATGAGCCCAGCCTTTTTGAGTAGTTCGATGATCTGGTCTTTGGTCAGGTTCTCGAGTTGGCTTTTATCGTAGATATGTACCAGGTACACTTCCAGATCATTGGTCACCAGGAAAGTGATCACACGAGCACCACCAGACTTTCCTTTACCCTTAGAAGAAATAGCCATACGGATTTTATGAATGCCGTGCCCAAGATCAGTTCCGGTGTTAGGTTCTTCGGTAAGCGTATCAATGAGTTGTTGCAGGTCAGCTTTGAGGGAAGGATATTTTTTAGCCAGCTTTTTAAAGAGCTTCTTAAAATCAGGAGTCGGGATTACCTTATAGCTCATTGAGGAAGTCTTGTGCAGATTGTTTAGGGAGCTTACCTTCCTGCATGAGTTTTACTTGATTAAGGCTGCTTTGAAGCTCCTGGATAGCGGTTGCTTCTTCGTCTTCCACCTTGACATAGTCCAGGGTTTTGATGAACTCCAGGAAAGCTTTGAATTTGCTGTCAGCGATATTGAGTGTTACTTGCTTCATGATGCATATGCCTTTTTAGCTTTAAAATCCCTGAGTGCCATGTCTATTAATCCAAGCACATAGTTTTTACTATCATCGGGTAGCTTGGAAATATCGACCAGTCGTTGAACGGCATCTCTGTCAAGTTGCAGATCGGTTTTACCAATTAGGTAATCAACAGATACTTCTAGTGCATCGGCAATCTTTACTACTACCTCAATAGAAGGCTTAATATCACCTCTCTCATATCTTCCAACAACATCACCGGAAGTACCAATAGACTTGCCTAGGGCAGCCTGAGATAATCCCTTTTTCTTCCGAATCAGCATCATGTTGTCTCCAAAATCCATAACGATAAGTATTGAAAATGACTGTAAAATCAGCTAAAAAACAAATTTAGATGAATTAAAAGTCATAATCAATAATGATAATGGTTGTTCTAATGAGATTGATCGTTTAGATTTGTGAATGATAAGTCTTGAAAAAAGAAATTTATTTTTTTTTATGCCCTACGATCTAACACCCATCCAAGAATATTTACGAAACGAGCCACCATTAGAAATCGCCCAGGCATTAGATGAAGCGATGTATGATATCATCTTGAATGCGGAGCAGGTAGGAACAACCGAAGGGATCAGCCATCGATACTACACACTGAGACAATTACGAGATATCATTCATAACCTTAGTCCGGCAGCTAATGGAAATCCAAGAGATTAAAGATCGCCTACCACTTGCCCAGGTATTGGATCACTACGGTCTGAAACCCGACAAGCACTTGCGGCTACACTGTCCCTTCCATGATGACAAAACCCCAAGCCTACAGGTGTACCACAAGACCCAGACCTGCTACTGCTTTAGTACCAACTGCAGCACCGGAGGCAAGGCAATGGATGTAATCGACTTTATCATGAACAAAGAGCAGCTAACCAAACATGAGGCCATTAAGAAAGCAGAATCTTTAATCACTGGTGAAACCAACCAAGCGGTGCAGCTCTCCCGGACTGCAGTACTTACGAAGATGTTCACCTACTTCAAGAACGGACTGCATAACTCCAAGCCTGGGCAGGAATATTTAGATAGTAGATCGCTGAATAGAGAAAAGATTGAGGTTGGTTTTAACAGCGGTCAGTTCCATCATGGGAAGAGAAAAGACCAGGCACTGATCGAGAGCTGCATCAAATACGGTTTACTCCTGGATAGAGGCCATGTGAATAATCGCACCGGAGAAAAGGCTTACAGTCCTTTTGGAAAGAGCTGTATTGTCTTTGCTCTCAGGAACCAGCAGTACCAGGTAACCGGACTTTACTTTAGGTCAACCATCGACAACAAGAACAATAGACATTTTTATCTGAAAGACCGTCAGGGACTTTATCCGAAATATCCATCGAAAGAGACAAAGAAACTCATACTCACAGAATCCATCATTGATGCAGCAACCTTACTGCAGCTAGAAATCAAAGGTTATGAAGTGTTGGCACTGTACGGAACGAATGGTCTAACCGAAGAACACACGGAGGCCGTGAGCCAATTAAAGGGTCTGGAAGAAGTGATACTGTTTTTTGATGGTGACGATGCAGGGAATAAAGCAGTAGCGAAATACAGCAAGCAATTAGCAGAGTTGAAATCAGGTGCTCAAATCAGCAAAGTACCCACACCAGACGGAGAAGATATTAACAGCTTGCTTGATGGTCATGAACCTGAAATACTCACTGAGCTACTGAACCAAAGACAAACCTTATCTTCTTCAATTGAAACAAAGAATCAGGGCAATGACACTGACCCCCGTCAAGAGCCGGAACCAAAAGCCACTCTCAACACCGACAACCCCGAACGGATCACCTACCAAAATGAATACCTGATAGCAACGATCTGGGGCGGAATAGAAAAGGAGAATCTGAGCAGGTTGAAGATCAGTTTACATATCAAAGCCAATCAGAAGTCCTTCCGGGATGATGTGAATTTATACAGCCATGCAGCAGTCAAGAAGTTGATCCAGAACGTGAGCGAAACCTTAGAGATCAGCACCACACAAGTAACCAACACGATCACCGATCTAACCGAAAAGCTCGAGGCGTACCGAATGGAGCTGCGAAGCGCAGAGCTAAAAGCATTAAAGCCCAAGCAGTATGAAATGTCACCAAAGGAGATCCAGGCAGCACAGAAGTTCCTGCAATCACCAGACTTGGTAAAAAACACCTTGTCCATGATAAGTCAAAGTGGACTGATTGGTGAGCAAAAGAACGGGCTGCTGCTGTTCTTTTTGTACCTGTCCAGGTTCTTCGATGAGCCACTTCACGCCATCATCTTTGGAAGAAGTGGCAGCGGTAAAACCTACCTGCAGACCAAAGTGAGCGAATGCCTTCCGGAAGAGAGCGTCCGGACGATCACGAGCTTAACAGAGAATACTTTGTACTATTCTAGCAAAGACTTCTGGAAACACAAAGTACTGATGATCGAGGACCTGGATGGCGTGTACAACGCCTTTTTACCATTGCGAGAGTTCATGAGTAAACAGAGCATTACCAAGCTGACGACCGATAAAGATGCGAAGGGAAACAACGTTCAAAAGGTACTGACGGTAGAAGGGCCGATATGCGTGTCAGGAGCCACCACCAAAGAAAACATCTATGAGGACAATGCGAACCGGAGCTTCTTGCTACACATCAATGAAGGGAATGAACATCTGGAAGAAGTGATGGACTATCAACGGAAATTACAAGCCGGAGCGGTTGACGAATCCAGTCAGCAGTTCGCAAAGCAGCTTTTACAAAATATCCAACGCTTGCTAAAACCGATCAAAGTAATCAATCCATATGCGACACAGCTACGCATCCCTGACAGTGTGTTCAAGAAGCTGCGAACGAACATGCACTATCTGAAATTGATTGAGACGATTACGTTCTTCCACCAGGCGCAAAGAGATAAGAAACGAGACAGCAAAGACCAGGAATATATTACCACGAGTTTAGAGGATATCAGCTGGGCGAATCGATTGGTAAAGGAAAGTTTACTGCGGAAATCAGATGAGTTAAACGGACAATTAAGGAGCTTCTTTGAACGGCTCAAAGTGTTGATGGATAAGCGACCGAAAGACCAGCAAACGTTTTATAGCAAAGAGATCCGGGAGCAGTTCAGAATGAACCCGATGAAAGCGAACAGATACCTGAGAGAGTTGGATTATTGGGGTTACATCAAGAAAGTAGGCGGTTATAGAAATACAGGATATGAATATGAAATCATAGCCTGGGACGAATATCAAAGACTACAATCCGGCATTGATGTTTTGGATCAGACGCTACAAAAGATCAAGGACCTGGAAGCCAGAAAAAACGGGAAAGCTGATAAAGTCCAATCTGGTATAACATTAGTGTAACATCCGTATAACATGGCTAAAATGTTACACCAGCAAAGAGATAACTCACTGAAAACCAAACAAGAAGAAAGCAAAGAAGCTGGTATAACACGTATAACATCGGAAAGAGCAAGAGGGGTAAAAGTAAAATCATCGTACAGCTACAAAAGACTGCTGGAAGGCTATCAAGAGTGGTTAGGGATCATAGGTTATGCAGAGAGCAGTGTGAAGACATTACCCAAGCAATTAGAACCTTTTTTCCTTCATCTGAAAGAATCAGGAATCCAAAATCTGGAACTCGTTCCAAAGGAAATAATCAGGAGCTACTACCAAACATTGAAGCGGAGAAGAAGCCAGTTGACAGGTGAACTATTGAAGAACTCAACCTTAAATGGCCACATCCGAAACCTGAACCTATTCAGCAACTACCTGGAAGAAACCGGGCAAGGGAGCTTGCAACTGGATCTGAAATATGAGCGGATAGAACCGGCAGAAAAAGAAGTGCTGAGCCTCTATGAAATCGACCAACTGTACAGTGCTTGCAGTGAAGGAATATCAGGGCTGAGAGAAAGAGCGATATT
>JABSPG010000749.1 GCA_013214445.1 Ekhidna sp.
GTCTCTGCGTATCCTGTATCAAACCCTAACTCCTTTAGTCTATTAAGAGAATAATTTGTATTCTCCCAAAGTTTGAGACGTCTGGAGTCATCAGTTTCCATTATGTCAAGCGCAGCAAGTGTAGCGGCCGTTGATGATGGAGTCATGCTAGCACTGAAAATTAAGGACCGGGCGATGTGCTTGATGTACTGAATAGTCTCCTTATCTCCAGCTATGAAACCTCCTAGAGAAGCCAATGACTTACTGAAAGTACCTCCGATAAGTTCTACTTCATCAGTTAGATTGAAATGATCCGGAGTGCCTTTTCCGTGATCGCCTAAAACCCCAATAGCATGGGCGCAATCAGTCATTACTGAAGCGTTGTACTTTTTAGCTAACTCAACAATTTCAGGAACTTTAGCAATATTCCCTTCCATGCTGAAGATGCCATCTACGACAATAATTCTGTTATTCGCATCTTGAAGCTGAGATAACCTCTTTTCCAATGACTGCATGTCGTTATGACGAAATATGACTGAAGATGCGTCGCTAAGTTTAGCTCCCTCGTAGATCGAAGCGTGGTTCATCCTGTCTAGAAGGAGAGCGTCTCCTTGCCTAGCTATCGCAGGTAAAACACCAAGGTTAACTTGGAAGCCTGTACTGAAAACAATTGCCTCTTCCTTATCTAAAAATTTAGCCAATCTATGTTCTAGCTCTTCATGCATATCAGTGGTTCCATTCAGGAACCTGGAACCAGAGCAGCTAGACCCATACTTACGTACGGCTGCTTCCGCGGCTTCAATTACCTTTGGGTGAGTGGTGAGGCCAAGGTAACTATTGGATCCGAACATTAATACGTCCTTACCATTTACCTTAACTTCTGTTTCTTGCTTTGATTGAAAAGTCCGGAAAAAAGCATAGTACCCGTTCTCCTTAGCATCCTCAGCCAGCCTAAAGTTTGAAAATCTTTCTCTCAGCAAATTCCCCATTTCGCAAAAATAGTTATATCACTTGGAAACATTTTCGTAACATTGACATTTGAATTGAAACTTCGAGCCATTTTTTTCTTTTTTACTTCTAAAAATTCCCAAAATTGAATTTAGTAATACTTGCTGCTGGTAAAAATACCCGATTGGATACAGGCATTCCAAAAAGCTTGGTGACTTTGAATGGCGAGTCATTAATGGGTAGGCACTTGAGAATTTTTAAGGAATGTGGGGTAACAAGGGTTTGTATTATTAGCGGTTATGGAGCGAAAAAGCTTGAAAATGCTTTACCAGAACTGATTGGAAAAAGCGGGCTTGATGTTAAAATCCTGCATAATGAAAGGTTTGATCTTGAAAATGGTTTTTCAGTGTTCAGAGCAAAGGAATGGGTTGATGAACATCAGATGGCTGATTTCTTTCTGACGATGGGGGATCATGTGTTTGATCCAGGTTTTGTGAATGAGTTTGTTCAGAAATCTTCTGGCATGAGTACCGTTTTGCAATTGGCAGTTGACAAGCCAAGTGAATCAAATGAACATATTGATTTGGATGATGTAACGAAGGTTCTTGTTGATGAGGAGAACAACATTCTTTCAATTGGCAAGATGATTCAAGATTACAATCGCTACGATACAGGTTTATTTAGATTGAAATCCGAAGTTTTCAATGTATTTCAGCAATCTTTCGACAATGAAGAATATACAATTTCTGAATCAGTATCTAAACTCATAGATGCGAAACAAGCGAAAACCGTGCTTATAGAAGGATACACCTGGAATGATGTAGACAATCCAGATGACCTTCAAAGTACCATTAAACTAATGGATCAGAATAAGCTTTAATCAATCGTAATAGTCCAATCCAAGATTGGTTATAAGATCTTCACCCGCAAGGTGTCTTAACGTATTCTTCAGTTTCATCAATTGGACGAAGATATCGTGCTGAGGTTTGAGTCCTTTTAATGCTTGTGGTGATTTCAAGTAGAATGAAAGCCACTCCTGAATTCCTTTCATTTCGGATCTTTTCGCTAGATCTAAAAAGAGTGCTAAATCTAGTACCAAGGGCGCAGCTAAAATCGAGTCCTTGCATAGAAAATCTACTTTGATTTGCATCTTGTAGCCCAACCATCCTTTGATGTCAATGTTGTCCCATCCTTCTTTGTCGTCTCCTCTTGGAGGATAGTAGTTGATTCGTACTTTGTGGTATAAATCACCGT
>JABSPG010000750.1 GCA_013214445.1 Ekhidna sp.
AGTCAGGTAGCGCCTCTAGATACACTCTTATTCAATTTAAAACAAGACAAGGAAGAAAGGTTTGATTTGAGCAAGACCAAGCCTGATCGATTGAATGGAATGATTCAGGAAATGCAAAATGCAATTGGTGAATTAGGTGAATTACCACGCTCTCTTGTAGTCAAACCACCGGTAGATCATAGTTTTTTAGAAAGGAATAAAAAGAGGTTGGGCCTCAAGAAATAATATGAAAATAAATATGACTGAAGCTGTCTCAAAAGGGGCAGCTTCTTTTGTTTTATAAAGTTGCTAGCTGATTTTACTAAACCCGAGCAATTGGTTGTGGAAAGTTTGAATATCATGCGTATCGCTAAGCGGCTTTCTTAGCCAGATTATGAGCTATTGCAAGTAATCCTGTCTCTATATCCACCTTTTTGATCCCCCTGAGCATGAACCGTTTGAAGTTCTTGTTGTGTTTGATGTTTCCAAAGACAGCTTCTACATCGGCAGGTCGCTTGGACCGATGCTTTTTGCCTTCATTAGAAAGCAGCTTTTTCCTGACTCGATTTTTATGATTTCGAAGATTGTGGTTGATTTCCACGATGCGATTGCCCTTTAATTTGTGACAGCTAGATCTTAAAGAGCATCCTTCACAGTTTTTAGCTTCATATCGGGCATAGATTTGCCTGTATCCACTAGCGGTTTTTCGTTCTCGATCCTCGATTCGATCCATGGGCTCTCCTACAGGACAGAAGACGTTATCTTCTTGCTCGTTGTAATGTAGGTTGGCCGATTTAAAAGGATCTTCTTTCCATTTCTTGGTTTGCTCTTTGTGGAAGTAACTGTACTTCACATAATGATCAGTTCCTTGTTCTTCCAAATAGTCATAGTTCTCTTCACTTCCGTAACCAGCATCTGCACAGATGCATGCTGGCATGTTTCCATAAAGATCTTCGTACTGTTTTAAATGAGGTTTTAAGGTAAGGGTATCGGTAGGGTTTTGGTGAAGGGAGTAGTTGATAATAAATTGATCGGATGTACTCATTTGTAAGTTATAGCCTGGTTTGAGTTGACCATTTAGCATATGATCTTCCTTCATCCGCATGAATGTGGCATCAGGATCAGTCTTAGAAAAACTATTCCTCTTCCCTAATGTGGCCTCTTTCTTCTCATAATCATCCAACTTGTCAGGCCAGTTTTTCTTCGCATAGTTGAGCTTCTGCTTTACCTTTTTGTCAACCGGTTTATCCGCCAAAGCCTGATCGATCTTGTCAATGATTTGCCTTACTTTTTGGCTATCGATCTCATTAAAATCAACGGGCTTCTCATCTTTCAACTCTTCCTCAGCCACCTGCTGAGTATAGCTCCATAACTCATCCAACTGCTTTGATATACGTTGCTTACTCGTTTTAATGGCTCTTCCCCAGACAAAAGAATACTTGTTGGCATTAGCCTCAATCTTGGTGCCATCGGTGTAAATATTCTTGATGCTGACTAACCCTTCTTCCACCAACAGTTCTACGATCTGACCAAAAATCTGACGTAAGCTATTTTTCAGGCGCTCACTACGAAAACGCGCCAAAGTGTTATGATCCGGTTTACTCATCCCCGACAACCACATGAGATGAATGTTCTCTCTCAGCCCAGATTCCATCTTTCTTGAAGAGAAGATGTTGGTCAGGTAGCAGTAAACCATCACCTTTAACAGCATCCGTGGATGATAAACTGAAGTACCGCCAGGTTTATATTGCTTGAGAAGAACATCAATATTGATTTGATCAATGACCTGACTCACAACCCTAACCGGATGATTTGCTTCAATCAGCTCCTCTAAAGAGGGAGGTAGAAGCATAGGCTGATTCTGGTCGTATGGCTTAAAATGTAGATTCTTGGATGTTTCTTTCACATCCTTAAGATAATAATATTACAAATAGCTGTTATGTATCTTAACAAAAAAAAGAGAGCGCCTTTTGAGACGCCCCCTTTTTTTATGCCCTTTTATCTTCAACTAAAAATTTAGTTTAAAACTATTTGTATCTATCAACTAAATTTTTAGTTTTGAAACTAAATTTTTAGTTTTATTGACACGGCATGCAAATTTCCAGATCCCATGGCGATTCCCATCGACTTCTGACGATATGTTTGAAGCAAATTGTGGACAAAACAAAGTTCCAAATGAATAACGTTCCATT
>JABSPG010000751.1 GCA_013214445.1 Ekhidna sp.
CCAGACATGTCGTTCTTGGAAATGATGGACGTTCTTAATGACCAATTGATCAGAGAAGGGAAGGATCCTGTTGCTTTTGACCATGACTGTAGAGAAGGGATTTGTGGGATGTGCAGCATGTACATCAACGGAGAAGCCCATGGACCAAGTAGAGGAGTTACAACTTGTCAGCTTCACATGAGAAGTTTCAAGGATGGAGAGACCATCTACATTGAGCCATGGAGAGCAGAGGCTTTCCCAGTCATCAAAGACTTAGCAGTAGATAGATCGGCATTTGATAGAATCATTCAGGCTGGTGGATACGTTAGTGTGAACACTAGTGGAAATACTCAGGACGCTAACGCGCTTCCAATTCCTAAAGTAGATGCTGATAAAGCATTTGACGCAGCTACCTGTATCGGTTGTGGAGCATGTGTTGCTACTTGTAAGAACGCCAGTGCAATGCTTTTTGTATCAGCTAAAGTGAGCCAACTTGGGCTACTACCTCAAGGTCAGCCTGAGCGCAAGAAAAGAGTATTAAACATGGTGAACCAAATGGACGCAGAAGGATTTGGAAACTGCACCAATACTGGAGCATGTGAAGTAGAATGTCCAAAAGGAATCAGTCTAGAGAACATTGCAAGAATGAATAGAGAATATTTGAAAAGCGGAATTAGCTAATAAGTAAATTACCATCATCAAAAGAGGGCGTCTCAAAAGGCGTCCTCTTTTTTTTATCAGGTGTATATAACAGCTATTTGTAATCTTATTATCTTAAGGATGTGAAAGAGACATCCAAAAATCTGCATTTTAAGCATTACGATCAGAACCAACCCATGCTACTACCACCATCTCTAGATGAGCTGATTGAAGCAAATCATCCCGTTAGAGTAGTTAGCCATGTGATTGATCAAATCAAGATTGATGTGTTACTCAAGCAGTATAAACCTGGAGGCACTTCAGTTTATCACCCACGGATGCTGCTCAAGGTGATGGTTTTCTGCTACCTGACTAATATTTTCTCCTCTCGAAAGATGGAAGCGGGTTTAAAAGAGAATATCCATCTTATGTGGCTCAGCGGCATGAATAAGCCTGATCACAATACTCTGGCTCGTTTTCGTAGCGAACGATTGAAGGATAGCCTGAGTCAAATCTTTGACCAGATTGAAGTTCTATTTGGTCTTTTGGTGAATGAAGTTGCGAACTTCCGTTAATAACATATACAAATCTGGCTTCATTCGTCAGCTGTGAGTTGGCTTTAAACGGAGGAGTGAAAATGGCTCTACCAAAAACTGTTTTACCTGATAATATGAATGGTTGCTGTCTGATACTTTAGGCTATATGACTAAATAACTAAATAAAGAATTCTTCATAATCGAATAATCTCCCGGTCTGCCCTAAGCATAACGTAAAGTACTAAGATAACTTTACTAGTCAAGACCCACAACGGCATCCAGATATCGTACGTGCCTCAGGACTGTGCAAAAAACTACTAATGTATCGGTTTTAGATTCAGTTTCGAGTAACTCAGTAGACGTGCATCTGGCTAGTATATACTATATCTGTTATGAATCGTTATTTATTCCGTTTTGAATTCCGGGCTTTTAATTTGATCCATGCAGTTTGGTTTTGGTTTCGCTGATGGGTTATTGAAAAAGTCATTAGCAGCTTGCATTGCGCACGGATTGCTCCAATTGGTAGTCGGACCATGTTTCCAACCTTTAAAAATCAAGTGATGACTATTACTCAGGTTTTTGGTCATTGATTCGGCCCATTTGACAGGCGTTGATTCATCATATTCCCCACTTATTAAAAGCACCGGAATGTCGCTTTTTACAGCCACATTCTCAATATCAGTTACTCTTTTAACCCCCCAAATTTCACAAACTTCATTCCTGAAAACCGCGGGTGATAATCCTTCGACTGCTACATACCTTTTGGTTTCACTAGCGATTCTTTCATGAGAATTAAATGGGTTTTCTTCTGCGCACCAAACCGAGAGACGCATGCCCTTTCCTATACCACCTCCAGGTTCTTGGAATAAATGTTGCAGTTGTTCTTTTACACTAGACAAATCATTATTGAGTAATTTGTTTATTTCGAACGGGATGTTGGGCACATCTCCTGTTCGAGCAGAAGAGAATACGCTTATCAAATCTTTTCCTTTGAGATAAAATGTTTCCAATT
>JABSPG010000752.1 GCA_013214445.1 Ekhidna sp.
AACAATATCGAGCCCTGTGAACTCACCACCACTGGTTACACCCATCATGGCTTTACCAACAATCTCACCATTCAGGTCTTCAATTGCTTGGTACGTAGCACCAACGGTTGTTGTGTTTCCTTGTGAAGATGTTACTGAGATAGCCTTTATCGCTGAAGCTATTCCTGCATAAGTCCAAGTACCTGAACAGGTGGATTTGGTATCATCTGATATGGCACCACCAACTTTACAGTACCCATAGGCTGCAAGAGCTTCCGTCCTTACAGCTGCCAGTCCAGTTGAACCATCGTCAACTTGAGCATTCAGGGCATAAAGCGACCTAGCATTAGCTGAGTCTGAGTTGTTACTTACAGAGTTTAGTTCATCAATGCTTGAGAATAGGGCTGGCAATCCATAGTGAGATGAAGTGACTTGAGCATTTAGGGATGCATGGCTTGATGCCAATGCGGAGGTTGAGGTTACTGAGATATTGTTAAGTTCTGAAATATCAGCAGAGGCTGCGGCTAGTCCTGTTGTTGGGTCATTAACCGTACCTTCTAACGTAAGATAAGCCTGCACCAACGCTGAAGTGCTTGTGATGTCTACATTGTTTAATTGAGCTATCTCACCATAAGCTGCTACAAGTCCTGTACTGGGGTCATTAACAGCACCCTTCAGTGACAGATAGTCTATCACTAATGACGATGTACTGGATATGTCTACTGTATTTAGTTGGTCTATGGAGCCATGAGCTGCCACAAGACCTGTAGAAGGGTCTTCCACTGAACCCTTTATTGCTAGATACGACTGTACCAAGGCTGATGTGCTGGTTATACTCACATCGTTCAATTCACCTATCGAACCTGAGTTACCCGAGGCTTCCGCTTCGACTAATGAGACTCTTTGTGCCATGGCAGTATCACTATCAACAAAGACGGTGTTAAGGTCTGTTATGGCGGCAAATACACCAGTATTTGGGTCATCAAACTGAGCTTGCAAAATGTTAAGTTCAATTACTGTTTTACTGTTCTCAGTTTCACGTTCAATTACTTCTTTGAATACAGACTTCTGGGTATTGTAACCAGCGAACTGTTCAACCACACCTTCAACGATAAGCACTCGGGGGTCGATATTAAGCAAATCATCTTCTATAGACTCAAGCTTATCCTGCAACTCTTCTTCAAGGTCATCTATACTTAGACCACCTACAAATGCTCTGCCAGTTAAGATGTTTGAGTAATCCGACCAAATACTTGAAGTATTCGCTGAACGGACCCTGAACTCAAACTCTTGATTAAACGGCAATGAGATAACTTGTAGATAACCTATTTCTGTTAAGGCATCGTACGTTTGCGTCAAATCATCAACTGCGATAGGAAACGTATAAGGTATGGCAACAGTTGTCCAAGCAAGGATGCCTATAATCCTGTAAGACACCTCGGTTTTTGCCAAGAAGATTGAATCGTGGGAATACTCAACAGCGACTTGCGTACTATTGATAGGGATTAATCTTGTTAACAATGGTGGTTCTGGTACTTCAGCAGCAGCAAAGAACTGATAACTATCTTGAGTTGTATTTGTATCTACATCACCAAATGAATCAACGAACCAAGCTTTGTAGGTGTATGTTGAACCATCATGGTCTATTAATGAATCAGGTACTGAAATGTATGTTAAATCCTGAGAGGTAACAGTGCCAGCTGTACTTTCTCCATCAGTAGTTTTCCATATCAACACAACAGCCTCTAGTACGTCTGTATCAGTCGTTGCCTCTAAAGCTAAGCTACCACTCTCCTCGATTGTTATCGTTGGAGCAAGAGGTGCTGGGTTGCTAATATTGGCTTGTTCTTCTGCTGTTCCTTTTAAAGCTGTATCGATAGCTTTAACCGAGAGTGTAAAATTACGACCGAATGTAGAACCGAATGCATCTGTAAGTTCTATTTCAGAAATGTACATATCTCTGTCTGAAGCTTCAGCCCTGAATTCAACCGTTGTACCACCTTGGGTAATCTCAACTGAAAAGTAGTTCAAATCTGCATGGCCAGAATGTGACCAAACTATGGTGAAAGACCTTCCACGGAATGTTAGAGTTCTGTTTTGAGTACCATCATCAACACCAACCAAAGTAGGTGCTGGCATTGTTGCTGTACCAGATTGAATACCTAGAGCAGTTGTAGCTGTTGCAT
>JABSPG010000753.1 GCA_013214445.1 Ekhidna sp.
TTAATGTCTAAATCGGTTCATCTTCTAACCCAAGCATGTAAAGCCAAACAGAAGCATGAATGGGTTGTCCTCCTTGTAAGGGGGTAAACCTATCGTTTACTACGCTCCCGTGAAATGGAGCTCCAAATCCAACTGAAATTTCAGGAGCTTCATCCGTAAATAGGACGTTTTTGTTTTCGAATGGGGGAGAGCTACCATCCACATCAGAAGTATCACTAAGACCCATGTTCAATAGACATTGAATTTGAATATCAAAGCTTGTAGCTTCGTCGCGGAGGTGTAAAAACGCATACTGGTTGCTTGATGATGTCTGACCAGGTGCAGCTAACCAATTCGCTGGTTTTTGATAAAAGTCACTCCAGTCATTCGGGCCGGCAAACATCAAAGCTCTTTTCACACTTCTTTGGTTGGCGATAAAAGCGGCATGCCCTGCTCCTTGAGAATGACCGCTGACCAATATTTTGTTCCATGAAATTTCTCCGTCGGTAAGGTATTGCTCCCATCCACCTTGTGGATCTACCTGGATTAGGTGGAGTAGAAGCTTTTCAATCCTATTTTCAATTGAATTGTTGGTATTTACCGAGACCAGCTCGCTTCCTTCTATTCCTTGGAAAACTTCCCTTCTGTATTTCAAAGCACAGTCCTGATCTGTTTGATCGGCACAGTCCCTAACGGGTGTCAAGTTAGGATACGCCAAATTGATCACATGAAACCCCTTGCTAGCGACGAATTCTGAAAAGATCGAGGTTCCTGAAGTTCTCGATAATGTTCCGCCTAGAAATAACAATAACTCACCTCTTCCATTTTCTACCGCATTAAACAAGGCATAGTGCAAATTATCATTGATCAGATCAATTCCAGGGTCAGTTTCTGTCGGATCGATAAATGCAGCCAGGTTATCACGCACAGGATCATCCACAGCTTCTGGAATTTGATCATCTTCACGGCAAGAGAAAAGAATAATCGCAATTAAAAATACTTGCAAGTTTTTCATGTCAATGTAGGAATATTAACAATTGGACTTTATCCAGGAGAAATGGTTTGTTGGTGGTGGCACTTCTAGAATAAAATGTGTGGGAAAAAACAGAAATGGTGATAGCCCTTTTCATCAAATTAAACTATACGGTTAAAAGCTGTTCTAGATTTATGCATTTTGACCATTGAGTTGTGGCCACTGACTTAATCATATGTTATACATATACACCATAGAACCAACGTAGCTTTTCAAATAAAGCTAGAATATATTTTGCTAACTAGCGTTAAAATGATCTCCTTAGTAATTGATTGTGTTCTTTCATAATAATTCTCGGAGATTGGGAAATTTCTTGAAGAACTCCCTCGCTTCTTCGGAACTATTAAAATTTTCAGTATGTGTACCACTTTGGTGCTTTACGTTGAGCTGGAGCCAAATTCTTTTCGTTGACTTGAATTGAGCATATAATAATCCTTCACTGTAGTAGAAGTTCTTCCTGTAAAGTTTATCAAGTTCTTGGTGAGTTGGCGGTTCAATTTCTATTCCATTACATAGGTCTATAACTCTGTCAGCCCAGTATTTGAACTTGATTCCATCGCCTCGATTTCGATCGTATGAACTCTTCATCTTCGATCTAAATTACTAATAAATTTAGTAATGATCGATTTTTAGTAAAGTTATGGAAAGGAACTGTATAGAGAATATGCGATATATTCTATATGATTACTTATGTTAAGTATTTGTAAGTCAATATAATATGTGATACTTAACTTCAGGGTAATGCAAACACCATAGTATTCATCTGTCAAAAGGGGATGGCTTTTGGATAAGCTGGGTAGAAAAACTGTGATAAGTATCACTTGCCTGAAATAAGCTCAGAAATGATTTTTGTCTCAGGAAATTGATCAAAAATGATCTTTAGGAAAACGGTGATTGGGATAGAGAGGATCAAGCCTGGGATGCCCCAGATGAATCCCCAAAGCATAAGCATAACCAAGATGGTGATGACGTTTATGGAGAAGGACTTACCCATGAATATGGGCTCCAAAACCCCTCCAAACAATGCCTGCACCCCTGTGATTGAGGCCACAAAAAGCAACAGGGTAGAAGGTGCTTCAATTTCAATAAAGGCGAAGATGGCCAGTAGCACCACTGTCACCACCGACCCAATCATCTGCAAGAAGTTGATCA
>JABSPG010000754.1 GCA_013214445.1 Ekhidna sp.
GGTGGCTGCTTCTGATAGGTACACTCGTCCCATATCCAGAACTTCTCCCGATGAAATGACGATCTCTTGCTTCAAAGTTTGATAGCCTAAAAATTGAATCTCTATGAGATACGAGCCCGCTGGAATTTTCGAGATCGTGAAGCTCCCTTGCTCGTCAGAAAGCTGACCACCCACTATCTTTCCTTCTGAGGTGCGAACCGCCACAGTAACGAACGGAATAGGCTCTCCTTTTTCTCTATCAGAAATAGACCCGATGATAGACCCATTTTCCCCGGTTTGCGACCAACCGATAGAGAGCCAAAATATGAATGATATATACAGAAATATTTTATTATTTTTCATAACGGTATTAATATTTAGACATAGCTTGAGTATCCAGATTTGGTGGATACCGGCTATTAGTTGATTTCCTGAGCGAAGTATTCGCTCGGAGAGGTGCCCATTATTTTCTTAAATGATTTATTGAAAGTGGTCTTTGAATTAAAACCGGCTTCCTGTGCCAGACCAAAAAACGTGAGCGTTTTGGCTTTTTCTGTCTTAGCTAATTCTATGAATTCACGAATCCTGAAGTAATTGACATATTCAAAGAAATTCATCCCAATCTGTTCATTGAGCAGGCGAGCCACTTCCGGATTATTGACCCCTAGCATCTCAGCCAAATCTGCTTTCATCAGATTACGATTAAGATAAGGCTTCCTTTCTTCCATCAATTGATCCAGTCGTGCCTTCAGTTGATTCAGATCAGCATTGGTCAGCTTGGATTGCGAATACTTTTTCTGAACGAGCTTTTCCTTTACCCTAAACAGCTCTGGTTCCTTTATGGTGTAGTATGTGATGTATAGGATAATCAGTGCAATACTCACCCAAATGTAGTTTCGCGCATTTCGCTCTATCATTTCAAAACCAAACATGCTGATGAAATAGAATGAAACCCAAAACGCCAAGCATAGGCCAATCGCAATCAGGAAGTTCCTGAAGAACCTTGTCTTGACCACATAGCTTAGTTCATTGCCTAACTCCTTCTTAAATTTCAAAAAGATCAGTACACTAGCAATCCAATAGGCGATATTGAAGATCAAAGCAAACCCAATGAACGTGAGGACATGTTCAAAAAGACCCCCATCCTTGTACCTTTCGCGTATTTCGGCATTGCTTGGAAAAATGAATAGCATACAAATGGCCGAACTATAGACAAGAGCAGGGAGGTAGTGGACCAATTCCTTGTATGAGAAACGCGTCTTCAATAACGATGACTTAGTAAATAGATAGACCGTAGCACCAAAAAGTAAGTTGGCAAACTCGGATACCGTGATGAATCTTCTATTGGGTGGAAAGATCTCCAAAGCATTGATCACTCTTCCTGAAAGACCGATCACAAGCACCCCAATCAAAAAGATGAGGTACCCATTCATGCTCTTCCCGTTCTTTTCGGAAAATGCATAAATCCCCAAGAGAAAGAGTGCTTGTAAGAAGCCAAAGTAAACCAGTTGGTTTAGGATCGTTTCCATGGTTGCTAATGTAACGGACTACAAAGGTTACTGGAGAATAAATTGATTGATATGCTTTAGCCCTTGAGAATCTAGGGTTCCAGCTTCCTCCTTAAATACTTCAAAAGCCTCTTTGCTTTCCCAGCTAGTGATCGTCAGGAAATCAGGATTGTAATAGTAGCCGTATGGAGAAGTCCCATCTATGAGAGTGAGTGATGTGGTTCCCCCTTTTGCCTCTACTTTCTCGAGCCAATCTTCGCTGAAGTCTTTCTGGGAGCCTTCATCCATCCAGTAGGCAGTCATCACATTGAACTTTGATCGATCCACCGTGACTTTTTGATCTTCCTTTACTTCCCAATACGTTAGATAAAAGGAGGTCCAAATTTCCCTTCTCATTTCATGAAAATCAGACACGTGATTGGTAATCTCCGAAACAAAGTCGACCCTTTTTCCATAGTCATCCCACAAGCCAATGATTACCGTCCTGGGCCAGTAGTTCCCTAGTGTCGGTTTCTCATTTACTTTAAATCCTTTTTGTGGCATATAGCCATACTGTTGTGCAACTGGGACTGCAGTCTTAAAATATCTGTCCAGCGTTTCCTTGGCGATATCTATGGTAAAATCAAGCCATTTCAACTTTTTTTAGTGCAATTCTATCCTGGTATGGCGTCCCTCGT
>JABSPG010000755.1 GCA_013214445.1 Ekhidna sp.
TTTCATGGGGACAACAGATGCATTCAGTGTCAAGCATGAGGAGCAATACTTGCAGGGATCTTTTGTTGATTCATTGAAAGGTAGCTCTGATTCAACTGGAAACTCTATCCAAAATGAATTCAGTTCAAGCTTCCGTACTCTTGCTATCTCACAGGCCGTGTTCCTTGGGGTTGCAGAGAACCACAACCATAAGCATGCATTCGTATCAGAGACAGCAAGGCTCCATCGGTCTCTGCAGAATTTTTGGTCTGAAACTGAGGATGCATCAATAGCAGATCTAGACTCTTACATCGAGATTGTCTCATCCGTTACTGTAGTTATCGCCAAACTAGCAGATTTGGCCTTCGCGGTTGCATTGATAATGATTGATTTCTATCTAACAGTTGGACAGACAATATTGAGTGCTATAATATGGGGTATACGTTTCCTTGTTAGTATGATCGTATGCTGTCCCGGTTCTATAGGTTGTTGTGTTAGGGAGACACTGCGGGTTGTTGCTAAGCTTATAATGGAACTAGTCATTGGGACTATTTTGAATGTATTTACATTTTTGTTTGGGTTGGGGGATGTTGAGTTACCCCCAAACTTATTTGATGGGCTCGCATGTACAAATGATGAGTTCTCACAAAACACACCATGTTCATGCAGTGAGGCGGATGGTGGTCTATTCAAGAACTTGGCAATGTGCCAGGAGGTATCATACCCATGTAGGCTTAGGGATGGTAAATATTACCAGTATGAGGTACGGGATGGCAATAACATAGACCAAGGGGAGCCGATAAGTGTGGGTAATACCCAAGAGAGGGGCTGTCCGCGTTCTTTGGGTGTTCTGAGCTACGAGGAGTCAGAGAGGTTCCTATTTGGGCAAGATGATAGATGCAAACAAGCTTGTTTTGTTGGCCATGGGGCTATTGGTGCAGTTGGTTGGAAATTTAGGAGATGTCCAGATGATGAGTTTGCTCACTATTTAGGTACATGTGATATGCAATCTGAATTCTCTGGTGGTGGTAGAAGGCTGGACTATTCCTCTTTCGCTAAACAGAACTCACATAAGCACCTACAGGAGTATTTTAAGTACTACCACACAGATACATGGGATTCACCAAAGACAGCAAAGTTCAAGAGAAGCACAACAAAAAAACTATCTAAGTCCAAGAGGTTTGGTACTGGTAAGTATGAGACATCCAACTGGGACATACCAGATGAGCCAATCCCTCTATCAAAGGATGAGAACGACTATGCACAGACAGTCTATAGGGATACCTTCAATAAAAACATGGATGATTCCATTAGCCGTACGGGGCATAGATGCTCCCAATCATACCCAGAGGATGCCAATGCAGCTACGTTTGACGTTATGTGTGTGATGCATGGTGTATTATCCGACCAGAGAAATCTAGATAGGATTAAACTACCACCATCAATGAAGCTGAACATGGATACCCTCAGTTTTGATCACATTGGGGATAGGGGGGATAGATTCCCGAAGGCTGGCGCAAAGGGGCCAAAGAGATCAAAGGAGTATGTTGATGCATCTACTACCTCAAAGGTTATGCATCATAGGGCCCCTATAGATGCTAGTAGTATGATAGAAGCTGCGACTACGTTCAGTAGGGGTGCCAATAAGATAGCTTCAATGTATCAGGATGGTAGATTATTTAGGTCGTTAGATGCGATCCATGTTCTGGATAAGATGCATACCGACATGGTGAATGCACATACTGCATATATGCTTAGCCATCATGGCTATAGGTCAAAGGTTGGTATGGTGAAAGGTATCATACCAGGGATTGCTAAAAATATAGTATCAAGATATGAGAGAACCCTGAGGGAGGCTAAAGCCCATAGAGATCTCCAAGGGGAGGACATTAACCAAACTGTCGAACAGAGTGAGGAGGCTAT
>JABSPG010000756.1 GCA_013214445.1 Ekhidna sp.
CAAAAAGCGCTGGACTTTTACAACTTAGAACTGAAATTAAGGGAGAAAATACAGCCAGGAGAAATGCAAAGCGCACTGCTTGCAAGTATTGCTGGCATACAAACTGAACTTGGATACTACGGCGAAGCAGAGGGGTTGTTAAAACAGGTGGTGAAGGCAGATGCTGAAGAGTTCGGAAAAGACAGTGAGGAATATTTCATATCGGCAAGATCTCTTATTGATTTATATGTTGAAACAGAGCGCGTAGATGAAGCAATAAAGTTGGCATTGGATCTTCGAAAAAATGTTAATAATTCTGAAGATGAGTATGTAACCTATAAATGGGTTGGCGATTCATATGCAGTTCAGGGATCTTTTAGAAAAGCTGAAAGAAACCTGACCAAGGGACTTGAAGGATTCGAAGAAAACGGCCTAGATGCGACCTTTAGTTATGTATCCACACTCAATAGTTTGGCAATTTTATATGAGGAGATGGGTCGACTAGATGATTCCGAAGAGGTTTTTGTCGAAGCGATAGCGATTGCTGAGAGATTACAGGGAGACAATGAAGATATTATAGCAGGAATAAAGTCAAATCTTGCACGGGTTTATTTCAACCTAGGCGACTATGCAAAAGCAAGCAACCTTCAAAAGGAATCACTCAAAATTAGCGAAGAATACTACGGGGAAAATTCATTTAACTATGGCTTAGATTTACTGAATTTGGGATTAACCAAGCTTTATGCGAATCAGCTCACTGAATCTGAAGGTTATCTATTAAAAGCCCTTCCTGTATTTGAAGAAGCAGGCGGTAGCAAATCAAGCATTGATTATGGGCGAGCAGAAAGTCTGCTATCCAGGCTGTACTCCAAAAAAGGTGATATTGAAAAAGCAATCGAGTATGGTCAAGACGCCATTAGGGTTTATAATGCTACACTTGGCGAGGACTATCACGAGACAGCCTTTCCAAATTTTTTCTTGGCAGACGCTTACTTAGGTTATGACGAAATTGATAAAGCCTATCCACTTGCAGAAAGAGCCTATTACATACGTAAAAAAGCTTTAGGGAAGGGTCACCCTTATTTTGCTAGAAGTGCCAATCAGATGGCTCGGATTAACTGGAAGAAGGGAGATAATGAGAAAGCTCTTGGATACTACCAAGAAACTTTCGAGAACTACTTTAAGCAGATCAATACGTTCTTCCCAGTACTAACAGAGGAAGAAAAAGCTACGTTCTACTATACCAACCTAAGACCCGCATTTGAGCAATACATTTCATTCATTGAAGAAACCTCACTAGAAAATAAGGAGCTGCTTGGAGAAATTTACAACTATCAGCTTTCTCTTAAAGGGTTGATCATGTATGCCACTTCGAAAGTTCGGGAGAGCATCCTAAACAGTGGTGATGAAGTTCTTATAGGAAAGTTCGAAGAATGGATCAGCCAGAAAGAACAACTAGCTAAACTTTTCAGTGCCACTGATATGGAACTTGCCGTTCGCAACAAAAAGATCGATTCGCTCACCGCCAGCTCTAACGGAATTGAGGAGGAATTAAGTAAAGCCTCTCAAGCGTTTGGAGATAACTTTGCAAGCAAGTCAGTGACTTGGCAAGACATCAGAAACACCCTGAAGCCGGGCGAAGCAGCAGTTGAAATGGTACGGTATCGTGACTTCACCACTGACTCTGCAGGAGTATTCACTGACGAAGTATACTATGCTGCCATGATCGTGAGACATGATACAGAGGAGCATCCAGAAATGGTTATCCTTCGAAATGGTGCCCAAATGGAGAAGAAATTCTTGTCCAACTACCGAAACGCCATCAAGTATAAGATCTCTGAAAACTACAGCTACCGTTTGTTCTGGGAGC
>JABSPG010000757.1 GCA_013214445.1 Ekhidna sp.
TCTTTATGTACTCGCTGGAAATCTCCATGGACAGAATGATAATCTTAATCTCAGGAAACTTCTCTTTCACTTTGGTGGCGGTCACTAACCCATTCATCTCTGGCATAAATATGTCCATGAGTATGATATGCGGTAAGGTCTCTGCTTTATCTAGCATATCCAGGGCTTCCATACCACTATTGGCAGCCATCGTTATAAGTAGCTCATCGTCAGTTTTGATAATAGATTCAATACCTTGTCTGACCATGTCATGGTCATCTACTATCATTATTTTACATTTTGAGGACATTTTGTAAGGGGATTTTAATATTTACATACATTCCATAGTCTGGTCGACTGATGAATTTAACAAATCCATTGAGATAGGATACTCGTTCTTGGATGTTCTGTAAGCCAATGCCGCCAGATACCCGATCACCGGTTTCCATTCCCACTCCATCATCTTGCACACCTATCTGCACCTGATTGTTTAGTACCAGAAGGGAAACTTTCAAATTGGAAGCTTTGCTATGCTTGGTGGCATTTGTCAGGGCTTCTTGCACGATTCGATAAATCGTCTTAGCAGCATCTTCTTCAATCTCTAAGTCTCTGTTATTGGAATCTTTCAGCTCATATCGATATTCTTTCTTTGCATTGAGATACTTGGCGGTATCTGAAAGTAACTGACCTATAGCATTTCTAAGGCCAACTTCGATAACCATTTGCGAGGAAAGGTTATGAGTAATATGACGAACTTCACCTACAATCTGATTGATGAGATCGTCTAGTTGTTGATATTTTTCAGGAGTTGGATCCATCTTGATGATCGCTAGTTGATATTTTGCTGCTATCAGCTTTTGACCAATGCTATCATGGAGTTCGAGAGAGATCCGTTTTCGCTCATCCTCCTGACCTTTCAGCAAAGCATCACTTGCTTCTTCCTGACCAGTCATATCTTGGATAAGTCCTGTTATTATTTTCGCATCGTAATCTCCCTGTGGGTACCCAAACAAGCGAATTTTCTTCTCGTGTTTTTTAAGCTTGAAGGTTACTTCAAATTCATCGTTCGAAATCAGGCAATCATGCATTACATCGAGGACAAAGTTTCTCATGTCATTGTCGATCAATTCAAAGAAGGTGTCCTTGTCAATGCGGTAGTCTTCTTTTTCGATTTTTACAATCCTGAGGAAATGAGGGGAGCATTCCAGGAAGTCTTCTCGTAGATCCCAGACGAAAGATCCAAGGCTAGCAATTTGCTCAATGATGTTGAAGTCAATGTTACTTTGTAGCAAATCCTCTTTGGTACTCTTTATTCTATCTTTGTTATCCGATGAGTGATTCATGGTTGTTTTTCACGCCCCTTGTGAACACCATCAAAAAACCACTATTCCATGAAATAGAGGAATAGGGGTATCCTAGTTGTCATTTAAGGGATTCCCTTAAATTAGTCGTTTTTCATGGAATCCCCTAGTTGATATTAATACTAGGAGTAAAAAATTAACAGCCCTTCTTTTGCATATTTGTTTATATCTAAATTAAAATACACTAATAGTTTTTAAAGCCCTTATTCAAAGTGAAGAATATCCGTATAATAATAGTTGACGATCATGAAATGGTGATACAAGGTTTGGTTGCTTTGATAAGCGCAAATCCAGGTTTTAATGTGGTCAAAACGTATACAAGTGGACTGGATGCAATTGACGAGCTAGAAGAGGTAGATCCTGATATTATTCTTATGGATATCAATATGCCGGTTATCAATGGCTTTGAAACTTCGAACAGAATTTTGTCCATGCATCCCACCAAGCGAATTATCATGCTGTCCATGGAGGTAAAGAAGCCGTATATGAAAAAAGCTTTGGAAACAGGTATCAAGGGTTTTGTTTCAAAGGGAGCTGATATAAGCGAACTAATTCAGACCATAAAGACGGTGTATTCAGGGGGGATGAGTTTTAATGACTATCTGCAGATCGCAGATTAATCTGAGAACCCCTTTACCTTAGGCTTCTATCTCTTTTTAGGGTTCTAACTCCCTGATTGTATCAATTAATTTCTCATAATCATAGGGTTTGGTCACATACGCTGAGTTAGATATGTTTTTCATCCTTTGAAGTGAGCCGTCATCCGTTAGCGCTGAGACAAATAGAATGGGTATTTCGTTTGCTGTTTCCCTG
>JABSPG010000758.1 GCA_013214445.1 Ekhidna sp.
AACGTTCTTGATCTAACATTTCATTAGCGCCAAGATCTTCTTTTTTTCTTGCATGATTTTTATCCGCAAGGTTTATTCTTGATTCATAGAAACCAGATTCCATATAAAAATATTGTATTAGTTTCGTCTTTATCATAAGCATATTTTATGATGTTCATAACAATTTCATGAATCATTAAACCTAGGGTAAATACCAATTCACTTTCCAGTTTATAGGGCCTTACGTTGATTTTACAATCAAAGGTGCGTCCCCCTCCACTGAATGAAGCTACAATGTTGTTAATCAATACATGAATGTACTTATCAATCAAGATTCTAGATGTGCTGTCTTGTTCCAGTAGCGATTCATGTACTTGCGCCACGGAAACAATTTTACTATTAACGTCTTTAAGGATGTTTAGTACTTCCGAGTCCTTGAATTTTCTGGATTTAATATGTAGTATGCTTGAAACCATCTGCAAGTTATTCTTCACACGGTGATGAAGCTCACGTAGAAGCATTTCTTTTTCTTCCAATGTTTTTGCAAGTTTTTTCTCATTTTCGATGAGATCGGTGATATCCATATTTACTCCGATTACCTCTTTCGGTCCGGACTTGCCATCGCTTAGCGACGCTGCAGCATAGATGTGTTTGATCTTACCACTTTTTGTCTGTATTCTGAAGCGCTCTTCATTTTTTGGATTTTTGGCCGATAAGACATTGTTTAGACCATCTAGTGCTCTCAACCGGTCTTCTGGCATCACAAGTTTTTCCCAGAAGTGCTGATCCTTAAGAACCTCCATACGATCCACTTCATAGATGCTTAGAATCTCGTCATTAAACTCTAAGTTTTCACTTTCAATATTTTTGGCAAACATGCCAATTTTTGCAGTGTGCGCTGCGATTTGGAGTTGCTCTATTTTTCGTCTGAGCAAATTTTTACGATCGATGATATCGGTGACATCTAGGTTGATACCGACTGTTGAAATGATTTCTCCTTTTTCGTTTCTAAGAGGCACTCCGCTCATTACCACGTGCCCAGTACCATCTTTTCTTTTAATTCTTAATCGGAGATCTGAAACGGTCTCCCCTTCACTCATCCGATTGAAAGACTTCCTGATTAAGGGAATATCTTCGGAGTGTATTTTAGTAATGAGAGATCGTCTTGAGCCGTCAAAAGACTTTGCTGGCAGATCGTACATTTCCAGAAGGTTATCATTTACTTCTAGGTGTTTAGTCGCAACATCAAAGTTCCAGATGCCAATGTTTGCAGAGCCAATGGCAAGTTGGAGTTGCTCAAATGCTTTTCTACGCTGTAATTCAGCAGTCTTACGAGGAGTAATGTCATTGGTGGTAGTTATGACGCTGGCTATTTCATTATCCGTTCGAATGACCTGAGTTTTGGTCTCTACCCAGATGATCTCTCTTGATTTATTAAACATCCTATACTCCCGAGTAAACTCGTCTATGCCGTTTTGCATGTCAGAAACTACCTGCTGTATAATGGGAAGATCTTCTGGGAATACTTGTTCAAATGGGTCAAGGTGCAGGTACTCCTCTAGTGTATATCCAAATATTTGCTCCACACCAGGAGATATATAGGTGATATTCCAGTTGGGGTCGAATAGTGCTACTGCATCGGAGGTGTTTTCAGCCAGGAATCGATATTGCCGTTCATTTTCAATTAGCTCTAACTCAGCCTTTTTCCTTTTGGTGATATCAGTATAAGTCGAGAGTATTTGATGTGTTCCGTGGGCCTCATTAGCAAAGATTTTTTTGGTTACCCTAAACCACAGAATCTCTCCGTCTTTATGAGCTAACCGGTATTCAAACAGCATCTCATTTGATCCTTCTTTGGAGAAATTTTCAATTTGGTTCAGGATGAAATGATCATCTTTATGAGTGATTATTCGTTCTTTCTTCCCTACAAGCTGATGGTATTCATAGCCAAGTACCTTTTGAATGGATTCGGATATAAAGGTATATTCAAGACTGGTATCTTGGACAGCTATAATGTCTGATGTGTTTTCTGTTAGAAACCGATATTTATATTCAAGCTCCCTACGTACCAGCTCCTCTTCCTTTTCTTTAGTGATGTCCAACATGATCCCTGTCAGACTGGATTTTTCATTGTTTTGTGATCTTAGGTCTACAAGGTCCATTACCC
>JABSPG010000076.1 GCA_013214445.1 Ekhidna sp.
CGTATTTAAGAAGAACGATAAGCGTATGGTTTACAATATGGCTTATGTGGACGCTAAATCCGGTAACTCATATGTGAAACGGTTTCAGGTTTTGTCTGTGACCAGGGATAGGGCTTATGAACTGACTAAGGGTGGCAAGGGAAAGGTGCATTACTTCACTGCCAACCCAAATGGTGAGGCTGAGATTGTTTCTGTGTCATTAACACAGGCAAGTAAAGCACGTAAAAAGGTTTTTGAATTTGATTTTGCTGAACTTGAAATCAAGGGGCGAGGTGCCGGAGGCAACATTCTAACCAAGCATACGGTTCGCAAAGTGGTCCTTAAGGAGGAAGGCAGGTCTACCTTAGGTGGTGTTGACATTTGGTATGATCCCACTGTAGGTAGGCTGAACAGGGAAGAGCGTGGAGATCACCTTGGAAACTTTATGTCCGAAGATCAGATTGTGGTTTTCTACAAGGAGGGTAGTTATGAGACCACTTCCTTTGAATTAACAAATCACTATGATTTTAATAATGTGATGGGCATTTACAAATTAGATGCAGATGCTTCTTTCAATGCGATTCACTACGATGGTGATTCCAAGACCTACTATGTCAAGCGATTCATTATAGAGACAAACACTTCAAATAAGAAATTTCAGTTCGTGACTGAAGCTAGAAGTTCAAAACTCGTCTTTGTGTCAAAAGGGATTAACACAGATGTGGAAGTCACGTACAAGGAGGGTCGTAAGCATGAAAAGAAAAAGCTTGATCTAATGAGCCTTATTGATATCAAAGGTTGGAAAGCAATTGGAAATAAACTGCCTGTACAGCAAGTCATTTCAGTGAGTTTGATCAAAGAAGAAAAACCTGAACAGCCTAAGGTAGACTTAGATGCGATAAAGAATGAGGTAAAGCAAGAGGTAGAAGAGGAGGAGAATCAGCTTGGTCTTTTCGGAGAAAAGAAGGATTGATGGATGCAAAGCTAATCATTGATACATTGGAGCAGTTTGTTTCTGAAAACAAACAAGCGCTGATAGATCGGGTATTAGCAGAACGTACGCGACATGTGACTCTAGTTTTTGAAGATATTGATAAGCCACACAATGTAAGCGCAGTTCTCCGTACTGCAGAATGTATGGGAGTACAAGATCTTCATTTCATTAAAAACAAGAATGCGTATGCGGTAAATCCAACGATTACGCAAGGAGCAGCGAAGTGGGTCACTATGCATGAACATAAAGGCATTGAACAAGGGTTTCAACATTTAAAGGAGTCTGGTTATCAGATTTATGCTACTTCGCTCCATGAGACTTCAAGATCTATCTATGATTTAGATGCAAATGACAAGACGGCATTAGTTTTTGGTACAGAGGCTGACGGTATTACTAAGGAAGCTGGGGAAAAGGCAGATGGGTTTGTTCATATCCCAATGAGTGGCTTCACTGAAAGTTATAATTTGTCCGTGAGCGCAGCTATTTGTCTTACAGTCTTAAAATCACAGCTGGGCGTATGGCCAAGTCTTGAAGAATCAGAACAACTTGAATTGAGATCTGAGTGGTATAGAAAAATTGTTAGGGAGGCGGATTTAATTCTCAAGACGAAAGGCATTAAAATATGAAGAGGGTTTTTAAGTTCATATTGGGTCTTTGCTTCATGCTCTTTCTATTTGTTTTTATTACCAATCTCTGGGTTATACAAACCACACAAGATCAGATTTATGATAAACATAATCTTCCACTGAATGATGTCGCTTTGGTCTTAGGAACCAGTAAAAATACTGTTGAGGGTAAGCCCAACCGTTTCTTTGTGGAACGAATGAATGCAGCAGCAGCTCTGCATAGTGAGGAGTATGTAAAGCATATTTTGGTAAGTGGAGATAACCGGACAAAGTACTATAATGAACCTAGGGATATGCTTCAGGCTCTGGGAGATTTAAACATTCCTGTCAGTGATATCTCTTTGGATTATGCAGGTTTGAGAACGCTGGATTCTGTGGTTAGGTGTAAAGAAGTCTTCGGTCAAGATAAGGTCACTATCGTGACACAAGAGTTTCACTGTTATAGGTCGCTCTTTATCGCCAATTATCTTGAAATGGAGGCTGTGGCTGTCTCTGCAGATAACGGTGGCCCAATTGGCAATACACTCGCCTTAAGGGAGGTCTTGGCTCGCTCCATGGCGGTGTTGGATCTCTATGTCTTGGGAAGATCGCCTAAGTTCCTTGGTGAAAAAATCGAATTACCAATCAATGGCTAGCGGCCCAGTCTTGGAGTTGCTTTAGGGCTTCTTCACACTCTTCGTTGATCTGATCAATTAATTCTGGAGATGCATTAGCCGGATTATGTTGAAGATCTGCGAGTGTTTCAGCGCAGGGAAGCTGTATCATTTTTGCGGAAGGCTTTAGTTGATGAGCAGACTTAGATAGGTTGTTAAAATCGCTACTAGCCAACTCATCTTTCATCTTTGCAATAAGTGAAATATAGGTGTCCTTAAAAGTTTCGATAAACTCAGTTTTGAAGTCCTCATCATCATCACTTAGGATCTCCAAGTACGAAAAATCAATTTTTATCATAGGTTTCAATATCTTCTCTTAAATCTACAATCTCTGCGTCTTTTGTAGGCAAAAATCATAGTCAAAATTTAGGGTTGCAGTCAGGTTAAAGGCGGAATTATTTTGTATTTTCGAGCTCAAATTTGAAATGCAGGAATGATCCCAGAATTTGAACCCCTAAGAGAAGATGAAATACAGGTTTTATTGAAATCACCTGTATATGTAGCTATTCTAATTGCAGGTGCGGATGGAACAATAGACAAGTCCGAAAGGAAAGAGGCCATTGAAGTAGCGAGAAATAAGCAGAGCCGAGCAAGAGAACAACTGGCTGATTTCTATAAGGAAGTAGGAGAACAGTTTGAAGCAAATTTCAATCAATTAATAGATGAACTGCCTTCAGGAACAGAGCCTCGAGTTTCCGCAATCACAACAGAATTGAGGAAATTGAATTTTATTCTCCCAAAGATCGATAAGAATTTTGCAATCAAGCTAATAGCTAGTCTAAAGGACTTAGCTAAGAAGATTGCTGAGGCTTCAGGAGGAGTGCTAGGGTACCTTTCCATTAGTTATGAAGAGGCTAGGCTCATGGAGCTTAAGATGTTGAAGGAGATTCAGTAAAAATACGAAGAGATTGTTTTGAGCCCTGAGCAAGTGTTGTTCAGGGCTTTTTATTTATATTCAGTACATGGTAAAAACGGGATTGATTGTGCCATTGCGACTCTGCTTTTTTATGTGGGTGGTTTTTGCTATTGAGTACTTTCTTCGGATTGATTTGGGGTATCTTGGGATATATCCTCGGCATATTTCAGGATTAGTAGGGGTGGTGATGGCACCTCTTCTCCATGGCAATTTCAATCACATTGCTTCTAATTCCGTTCCTTTGTTAGTCTTGGGAGGAACACTATTTTTCTTTTATCGTCGAATTGCTTTTCGAGTTTTTCTGCAGTCCTATTTCTTCACCAATATCTTGGTTTGGTTTTTTGGGCGTCCGTTCTATCACATTGGCGCCAGTGGTCTTATTTATGCTCTTGCGAGCTTTCTGGTATTTTATGGTTTCTTCTCAAGAGACTTTAAAACTGTCATTGTAAGTTTCGCAACTATATTCTTTTATGGTAGTATGGCTTATGGTCTGTTTTCATTTGATAGTAGAGTGAGTTGGGAATCCCATTTGCTTGGTGCTGTGGTTGGTGCTGTTACAGCTTATATGATTTCTAAGCAAAATAGAAATAACTAATATTTTTAGTACTTTTAATTTGTGAAATATTGGAAGGGAAAAGGGGCTCAAATCAACACATCAAATAGGTTTTCAGGAAGTTATCTGTCCGATGAGTCCTTAGATGGAATTGATGAGGAGTTGATTTCTGAAAAACCCAAGACCCAAGTTTTCTTGGAGCATCCTAAGCGCATCATTTCTAGGAATGACAGTCCAGATCTACCTATGGAGGCATCTATCAATCCTTATCAAGGTTGCGAACATGGATGTGTTTATTGCTATGCTAGAAACTCCCACGAATACTGGGGTTTCAGTGCAGGTTTAGATTTTGAATCTAAGATCATAGTTAAGCCTGAAGCTCCAAGGATCTTGGAAGCTGAGTTTTTGAAGAAGACATGGATTCCTAAACCCATTATGCTAAGTGGCAATACTGATTGCTATCAACCACTCGAAAGGAAGTACCGGTTAACAAGGGCTATGTTGAAAGTTTGTAATCGGTATAAGAATCCAGTGAGTATCATTACCAAGAACGCCCTCGTAACAAGAGATATTGATATTTTGAAATCGCTAGCCCAGGACAACTTAGTGAAGGTCATTTTCTCAATTACAACCACGGATGAAAGCTTGAGGGTAAAGCTTGAGCCTAGGACCGCAAGTATTAAAAGGAAACTAAATGCAATGGAATTGCTCAGTAAAGAGGGGATTCCAGTAGGAGTGATGGCTGCACCCATTATCCCGGGATTAAATCACCATGAAATCCCTAAGGTCTTGGAGCTATCTGCTAAATCGGGAGCCAGTTTCGCTGGCTATACAGTTGTCAGACTGAATGGTAAAGTCGGTGAAATATTTAAGGACTGGTTGATGAAAAACTTTCCTGATCGAGTAAATAAGGTATGGAATCAAGTAGAGGAGATGCACGGAGGAGGCGTCAATGATTCTACTTTTGGAAGACGCATGACAGGAAGTGGGGAAATGTCAAAAACGATTAAGCAGTTATTTAAAATAAGCAAGAATAAATACTTTAACGGTAAGTCAGTTTCTGATCTAAATACCTCCCTTTTTAGACGAGGTGGAAACTATCAATTATTTGATTAGCGAAATTCGTTCTTAGTTATTGACTTGTGCTTTCAATTTCTTATGTCAGTCACTAATGTGAGCACTCATGTACCAAGCACCTCCAGCTAGAGCCATGTCTTTCAGGAACATTGATGATCCCACAGGATCTTGATTTAGAAAACCAGGCAAGTGAATAAGTACTGCAAAAAGGGCAACCATCAGTCCTAGCAGCTGGGTAGCCAATTTGGATCTTTTTTCTATGATGATCGCGACAGCAGCTAATATCAATGCTATTCCTGTCAGATAAACAAATACCTCGGGTGCTGGCAAAATACTTGGAACAAGCCCCTTCATGTCACTAGCTCCCATGAGATGAAAAACTCCAAACATTGCCATAGGTCCAGCAAATAACAATTTTCCAATATATCCTAAGTTTTTCATTTTCAGCTATTTAGATTTTTTAAGTTTATCTGTCTGACAAGATATGTCATTTAGTAAAGATTAGCGAATGAATACCTTACAAATACCCGTTCTAATGGTCGCCTAGGATTTTTAATGTGCTTTCAATGATCTTCTTGGGAAGTGGATACCACAATCCTTCAATTTCAACTGTACCATTCTGAGGTTTTTTGATTGGTTTTAGTTGTTCAAAATTCAGAGAGAAAACTAAATTCATGAACTTTCTGCCCAATGACCAGTCATTGAATTGCCTATCATTTCTGATAAACTCCCTAGTAGAAAATTTCCAATGGAATGTCTCAATTTCTTCGTTCAACTTCATCTTCAGTGTGAGTGGTTTTTCAATACTGTCAGTTTCTAAAATGGCTTGAAGAATTTCGTGAAAAATGTGATCTGCCTTTTTGATGTCCTTCGGAAACCCACCTTGATTCTGTTCCTTAGAAAGGTGAAGATATATTTCTGAATGTGGTTCTTTTCCTTGATTTAGGCTTGCTAGTTCAAAGATATCATCACTCCACGCGCTCGAAAGAGTGCCTTTCCATTGGTAATTATCATCTTTTGTGTAACCTTCTGCGATGATTTCATCCAAGGTCAAAGAATCGCGATTAATGTATTCAATAGAAAGATTTGCTTCAATGATCTCATTAGTTACATCGATTTCCATGACAGCAGCATATGCTTGTGGAGGTGGTAGGTGTTGTGTTTGATATGAGATAGTCAATGTCATTGAGTCGCTTTTTTGTCCAAATTCTCTATTGTTCTCACTCGATCTACCTTTCCAGAATGAGTCTTGTATACTGTCTGATTGAAAAAAAGCTCTTTTGGTTGATGGTATTTGGGAAGTTCTGAAAAGGATATTTCTTTATCTCCCCCAGAGGAGATTAGTATAACCTTCTGTCCAAGTCGAGTATCAGGTAATGAACTGATAATAAAGTCATCTTCGATCTGCGTTTTCAAAAGGTCTTCAACCTGTTCTGGGTTGATTTTAATGCCTCCGCTATTGATTATGAAGTCTTTACGACCGATCCATCTAAACGTGTTTTGACTTACCTCCTCAATAATATCATTGGTAGTTAACCAGTTGTTGTCAGTGATTGAACCCTTGATGCTGAGAGAGCCATCTTCTTGAGTTGAGATTACCGTATCACCTGTTGTTTTGAATTCAGATTCTTCAAGTTTCCTCAACGCGATATGGGATACCGTTTCGGTCATGCCGAAAGTGCTGTAAACGACTGCTCTTGATTTTTTTTCATAGACAGGCATAGGAGCACCTCCAATCAATATAATTTTAAATAGATCAACCTCTTCTATTGTCAATCTTTCATATTGAATGGGAGCTAATGATGCAAGATCTACTGTGCCTTTAGGTAGTTTGTCAAAGGACAGTTCCGCTGGCGGCATCAAATACAAATCATGATCGAAGTGCATAGCCCTGTAAATCACCATAGCCCCACCGATGAAACTTGGGTCCAGGCATAAGAGAGATGATTTTGTTTCTCTTCTGGGATCTATAAAATCAAATGTAGCATCTGCACTAAGAATGATCTTTGATCGCTTAATCTTTATCCTCTTCGGAGAACCAGTTGACCCTGAAGTCATATGGACGAAGCTCTGCTTGCCTGAATGCCATGATTTGGTAATGGAAATTACCTTCTTTTCAAAATCGTTAAATATGGTTTTATCAAGATCATCTTTTAGAATTTCATCTATCTTTAAATCGAAATTTTTTGACTTTATATTCACAGCGATTGGAAAACGAAGAGGTAATAGTAAGGCGATTGATTAACAAAGACAAGGGGGCATTTGAACTCGTCTTCAATCAGTACTATAATGTCATGGTTTTGTATGCATGCAGGTTTCTGGATACCAAACCTGAGGCTGAGGAAATCGCACAAGATGTGTTTGTTAAGTTCTGGGAGAAGTGTGAGTCATTATCAGAAGATTCTTCAATTAAGAGCTATTTATATCGAGCAGTTCACAATTCCTGTCTCAATGCCATCAAACATGACAAAGTCAAAGATGGATATAGGCAGCATGTTATTCATGTAATGGAATCTTCTTACCAAACTAATTTAGAAGAGCAAGATCCTGACGCACTGAGAAACAGAATCAACCAAGAGATAGACAAGCTGCCACCAAGGTGCGCTGAAATTTTTAAGCTTGGCCGATTTGAAGGGTTAAAATATCAGGAGATTGCAGAACACTTGGATATTTCAGTGAAAACGGTGGAGGTGCAGATGGGGAAGGCGCTTAAAGTACTAAGAGAAAACTTGCATGATTTGAAAAATATTCGAGATGCGAGTTAGCCTCGGTTTATCATTCCTCATATGCATTGTTTGCTGTTCGTTCGGTCAGTTTAAAGACCAAATAAAAGTATCTGGTTCTTTTGCAGACGTCCCGCTAGAGTCCATTTTTGATGAATTAAGTGAGCAAACCAACTTCTTTTTTAGCTACAACAGTGATTTGCTTCCGAAGGGTAGTTTATACACCTTGTCTGCAGAGGCTATGCCGATTGATCAGTTCTTGTCAAAACTCTTTGTGGGAACAGGTATTACTTATTCCTTCTTCAAGGATCAGATCATCCTAAATTACGAAAAGCCTGAACCTGTTGTCATTAAAAAGAAGACCTTGTTTTCTATCTCAGGGACAGTCGTGGAAGAGAATGGACTTCCATTGATTGGTGTCAATATCTTTTTGGATGGTACATCAATTGGAACATCGAGCGACTCGCTAGGACATTATCAAATGTCTGAGATTCCTCAAGGACTCTACAATATCGTCTTTTCGCATGTTGGTTATGAGAATGGGGTTTATCAGATCTCTGAAACGAATGGAGGTGCTCGAATTCAAAATCATCAGATGGTGATGAGTATTGAGAAGTTGGAGGACGTAGAGGTGAATATTAGTAGAATAGATAGATCAGCAGACACTTGGTTGAGTAATTACATGATCTTTCGGCGTGAAGTGGTCGGTCTTACGTCAAATGGAGATAACTGTGTTATCGAAAATCCGGAAAGCATCGATTTCTTTTTTGATAAGAAACAAAACAAACTGTTTGCATATGCCCAGGAGCCGATTCAAATAAGAAATGATGCTTTAGGTTATCGGATTATCTATTTTCTAGAATCATTTGAGAAAGAAATTGATGGCGATCTGAGATTCAGGGGAAGAATGAGATTCAGAAACATGGAGCCTAGTAGCAACCTAGAAAAACGTGCATGGAAGAACAGTAGAAAGAAGAGCTACTATGGTTCATTAAATCACTTTAAGCAGGCCTTGCTTGATTCAGATTTAAGGAAACAAGGTTTTAGAATTTATAAGTTGAAGAATATCAATCAGTTTGCAGTTGATAAAACCAATGCACTCTCTGAGAGGGATATCCTAGTTTTTCAGGGAGAACACTATGAATTGGATTTTAAGAACTATCTTATTGTTGAGTATAGGAAAGAAAGGGAATCTTTCGATTTTTTGAGAAACAGTAATTCACTAGCAATACTTTACCCAAGAAGATTTGCAAGAGGTGATGTTTCGATTAAGAACCCTACTTCTCAACTATCGATAATAAAGCTATTGAAAGGGTCAATAAGGTTGGATTTATCAGGAGAAGTGATGGACAGGTTTGGTTTAAGTACCTATGGTTATTGGTCATGGGAAAGATTAGCCGATCTGGTACCTATAAATTATGATCCAAAATATGATAATATTTAGCAAAATAGATAAGGGTTAATGCTGTGTAAGTTGTTAATAATGAGACGATAAGAAGAAAATGGAAGAAGCATTAGTAAAATATTTTTCGGGAGAAGCATCAGATGACGAAATAAGATTGGTTGAGAGCTGGAGATCAGAGTCTGAAACCAATGCAAATATGTTTTTTGAGTCAAAAGAGGCATGGTTGAGTACAGAGCCGATTGAAGAACCTCCAAAGCATATACTGGAATCAATTTTGGCTGAACCACAAGGAAGACAAGTCCCATTTATGTTGAGAAGTTGGGTGAAGTATGCAAGTGCAGCGGTTCTTGTATTGGCTATTTCTCTACTGTTTGTGTTGAACAATAAGACTGAACAAGATGGGATGACTACCACAAAAGTTCTTGCAGATGGTAGTGAGGTTGTATTGCATGGTGATTCAGAACTTACTGTTCTTGATTTTAACGAGGGACTAAGAGAAGTAAGAATAACAGGTAAGGCTTATTTCGATATTGAAAGAGATGAGTCAAGGCCTTTCATCATTTATACGGAGAACTCAAAGGTGCAAGTACTAGGTACTTCTTTTGTAGTGGATGCAAGTAAAGACGATACAGAAGTTTTAGTCGAATCTGGACTCGTTGAGTTTACCAAGGAAAGCAAGAAAGCGGGTTCTGAAGTAGCTGTTAGACTTGCGAAAGGGGAGTCAGGTCTTGTTTCAAAAAGGAATAAGGGCATTATCAAGAAGAACATAAAGGATCCAAACTACTTAGCTTGGAAAACAAAAGTGATCACTTTTAAAGGAAGCACCATGTCAGAAGTAGAGCAGGTTTTGGAGGATGTTTATGGTATTGACTTAAACTTTGAAAATGCTGATTTTAAAAACTGTAAACTAACTGCTCGATTCAATAAGAAAAAGGTCAAAGATGCCATTGAGATTATATCTAGGACGTTTGACGTGGACTATGACGTTAAAGGTGATAAAATCACACTGAAGGGAAAGGGGTGCTAAGCAATTTTAATTGCTTGAGCTCAATGCATGTTTACGGCTCTTCGCCAAATTAGCATGCATACTATTCCAATCAGCATAATAGGAATACTTAGCATCTGACCAATGTTTATTGGAAGATCAGCTTCAGGGCTACCTGGTTTTCTTTTAGAAATTCAACCAAGAATCTCTGAGTAAATATTACAGTTAATCCAAGACCTGCTAAAAGCCCGTTTTCACCTTTTTGGATATTGACCTTCCAGAGCTTGAACAGGGCTGCTGCCACGGTGAAGTAAAAGATAGCTTCGTATAGCTGGGTCGGGTGCCTCGGCTGTAAATCAACATGGACGAATACAAAGGCCCAAGGCACCTCTGTTGGCAAACCAATGATTTCAGAGTTAAATAGGTTGCCAATCCTTATAAATCCTCCTAGTACAGCTCCATCAATTGTGAGCCTATCTAAGAGGTATAGAAAAGACTTATTGTATTTTTTACAATGTAAGATCAGAGCCATTAGGGCCACTATTACACCTCCATGACTGGCAAGTCCAGTTAACCCAACAAATTGAAAATGTGGTTCAAGCTTTATTGGAAGGATTTCAATTGGATTTTCCAAATAGTATCCGAGATCATAGAAAAGTATATGTCCTAGTCGGGCACCTACTATGCCACCCAGCAGTAGGTATGTGGCTAGCGAATCTAGCTGCTTTAGGTCCTGTCTTTCTTTTTGGTAGATTATTTTAAGAATATAAAATCCAACAATGGAGCCCAGTGCCCAGCAGATGCCGTACCACCTGAGAAAGGGAATATCTTCGACAATGGTAGCGTTAACGTTCCAAACAATAGAAGCGATCATCCTCCTTGGCAAATAGCTGTAATGATCAGAAAGAAAAGAGTATTGATGATAATCCTGTATTTCTTGTTACTATGATCTTGTTCCTGGGTTTGTAAAATTTCGCAGATCATCTGCTCGTCTATCCTTGATTTAAGCTTTGATTCTAGCTTACAGTGAACCCATGCTTTGCTTAGGCTATCTAGATGCATGATTTCTTGCTTTTGAGTTTTTCCTTCAATTTTTGTCTGATCCGATTCAACCGAGTGGAAACAACAGAAACTGAAATCTTTAGAAGTGATGCAATTTCCTTGTTTTTGTATCCTTCAAAATAAAGGATCATGACTGCCTTATCTGAATCGGATAAGCTTTGGACAAGAACCTTTAGCAGTTCCAGATCATCATCAAAGCGCTTTGTACTTATAGCTACTTTCCCTTGTTCGAGCTGATAAGTTTGTACCGTCTTTTTTTCCTTTCTTCTCTTACTCAATAGTGTGTTGAGAGCGACCCTATATATCCATGTTTCAATCGATGAGTATGCTTTAAAAGAATCAATTGACTTCCAAAGTTGTAAGATGATATCTTGGGAGGCATCTTCTTGATCGCTCGTAACTTGGTAATAGGACCTGCAAAGGCTTTGTATGATACCTTTGTTTTCTTGTATGATTTTGATAAACGCTTTTTTGTCCACAAGATTTACAACTTATACACTGTATTAGTTGCTAAATTTTGGAAAAGGTCACACCAATTCAAAAAAAATTATGGGATCCATTTTATGTCATTGAAGTTCGGCTTTCTTTTTTCTAGGAAGGCATTTCGTCCTTCTTTTGCCTCATCGGTCATGTAGGCAAGTCTAGTAGCCTCACCTGCAAATACTTGCTGACCTACCATTCCATCATCCGTAAGGTTGAATGCGAATTTCAACATTTTGATTGAGGTGGGGGACTTCTGAAGAATTTCAAGTGCCCACTGATAGGCTTCTTCTTCAAGTTTTTCATGAGGTATTACGGCGTTTACCATTCCCATTTCATAGGCTTCTTGTGCAGAATAATTTCTTCCTAAGAAGAAAATTTCTCTTGCTTTCTTTTGTCCAACCATCTTCGCCAAATACGCCGAA
>JABSPG010000759.1 GCA_013214445.1 Ekhidna sp.
TGTTCGCTACATCTTCTGGCTCCACAAAGGTCTTTAAGGAAACCTGCTTAACATATAGTTCCTTCACTTCCTCTATTGAAACCCCTTTCTCTTCAGCATCTGCCTTTATGACTCGATCTATCCTATCTCCCGAAACACTTCCGGGACATATGGCATTCACTCGAATGTTGTACTTCCCTACTTCCATGGCTAGGGTTTTTGTCAAACCCAGGACTGCCCACTTAGAGGCTGCATAAGCCGACCTGAAAGGGAATCCGTAGTATGCAGCATTTGAAGCTAGATTGATGATTGAACCTCCTTTAGATTTTTTTAGTAGAGGAAGCGCCTCCCGGCAAGCATGAAACATGCCTGTCACATTTACGTCCATTGTTTTCCCCCAATGAGATGGATCTGCATCTTCCAGCAAGGCAGTAGGTCCAGCGATACCGGCGCTGTTGATCAGTACATCTATGCAATCGACTTGGCTTGCTATATTGGTAAAGAATGCCTGAACTTCTTGGAAAGCTGAGACATCTGTCTGCTCAATGTAGGTCTCAGGCAGGTCTTCTTTAAATGATTTGATTAAATCATCTGAAACATCACAGACAAAAACCCGACTCCCCTCTTGTATATAGTGCTCTACAATGCTTTTACCAATTCCTGAAGCTCCTGCTATCACAACTACATTTAGTTCTCTATCAAGCAATTTCATTTTGTAACTTGTTTTAGGTCAAAATCTTCTCTAATCATCTTCAAAAGCGACTTAGCCATGAGGATACCAATAAATAATAATGGTAAGGATACAATTACGGTCATAGATGAAATAACCTTCAGTCCTCCCTCAATGAAAAGTAGAGATACAGGTAATATCGCTAGTACGAGGCACCAAAAAATTCGATTCAAGTGTCCTGATTTCTCTCCGCCTCCAACCCTCCTTAAGCTGGCATAGGAAAGAGATGCAGAGGTGGAATCATAGGTATTGATAAGAAAGATCATTGATATCGCTACCAAGAGAATTAAAGCCAAGATACCGAATGGAAGATGTAACATCACATCACTAATTAGACCCGCAGCTGCTCGACCTCCTTGATCCATTGTCTGTACAACATTGAATGCTCCAGTAATATCTAAGTGCATCGCATAGTTTCCAAAAACAATAAAGAACATCCATGCTCCTAAACTTCCAAACAACAGCATTCCGGCTATCACCTGCCGTATGGTTCTACCCTTCGATATTCTGGTTACAATGACACCTACGAATGGAGCATATGCAACCCACCAAGCCCAGTAGAAAACGGTCCAATCTTCAACAAATCCTGTATTTGCTATGGGATCTGTATGAAAATTCATCCGAATGAAATTCTGTATGAATAGACCAATGCTATTAGTGCCCATCTTTAAGATGAACAAAGAGGGACCCAATGCGAGTACAAAAAATAAGAGAACAAAAGCTAGGTAAATATTGAAGTCTGCTAACTTCTTGAATCCTCTTTGTACTCCAAAGATGACACCAATTCCAAAAACAACAATTGATAGCACAATCACACTTAGCTCTAGAACAAAGTCATGCTGTAGATTTAACAATCTTGCAAATGCTCCTGCAATAGTTGGAGTTGAAAATGCGAGTAAAGTACCAACTGCTGCGATCAGATTGATCATGAAGAGAAAATCCACAAACCTACCCAGATTGCTATTTGCTCCCTTGGGCAGATAATTAGAAATGGCAGTGCTAAACCTAAGTTGTGGAGCCTGACGAACATAGTAGGGATAAGCAATTGCCAGTGTTGGCAAACAAAAGATAGCCCAGGCATTTGGTCCCCAATGAAACAGTCCAAAAATTGAAGCCAATTCAGATGCTCCAGTGCTCCCCAGACTACCACCTAATGCAGGAGCCTGCAAATGATATCCCCATTCCAAAACCCCCCAATATAGTAGACCTGCTCCAAGACCTGTATAAAAAAGCATGCTTATCCAGCTTACTGTTTTGAATTCAGGAAGATCGTCTTTAGCACCTAATTTGATCTTTCCAAAACGACTGAAACCAAGCCAGATTAAGAAACACAGTGTAGCGGTAGCGTACCACAAATAAAGTATTCCGAAATGCTTGGTGATTTGATAGTAAAAACCTGTAATTATATCTTCTAACTGATTTTGAAAACCG
>JABSPG010000760.1 GCA_013214445.1 Ekhidna sp.
TTTTTTCAGCACTGCATTGCTCAAGGCATAAGAAGTAATGTGACTAAGATGCGATATGTAGGCTAGATGTCGGTCGTGATCATCCGAACTCATCCTGATCAATGAAAAGCCTGCTACTAATGCCAATTCCTCGAATCGCTCAAGTAGTTTATTATCGGATAATTCGGTATCACAAAGTATAAGATTTTTTCCAAAGTACAATCCTTCGAAAGCGGCCGATGGACCTGAGTGCTCGGTTCCGGCAATTGGATGTGCTGCAATGAACTGAGACCTGCGTGGGTGCATATGAACCATCTCGCAAATGGAAGACTTTGTAGACCCAAAATCTACCACAAGTTGAGCACCATCCAACTGATCCAATACATTGGGTAAAAGTTGCTTGATCGACTTTACTGGAGTGGCTAAAACAATCAATTCTGCCCACTTGATACCCTCATCTAAATCATTAAACGTGGTTGATACCACACCTAACTCTTTCGCTTCTTTGAGCGCCCCAATATCCTTATCATACCCCCCAAAAACCAATTCTTTCTTTCGCTGAAGAGCTAAAGAAAATGAGCCACCGATAAGACCTACTCCAACAATTAAAATGTTCATAGACTAAAGTATCCTTTTCAATTCATAAAACTAATCCAGTCAACCTTAGAATGGGCAATGATTTCTTGGCAATAAATTTGACCTAAACTACGTTTGTTTCGAGTTATGCGAAACCTATCTACAATCATCCTCTCACTGCTCGCTTTGACCACCCACGGGCAGCAACAAATCAAGATTTTTTACGATCAAGGTCAGCTAAAGGAAGAGTACAAAATCCTCAACAATGACAGCAGTATGGTTGATGGTAACTACAAGATGTATGATCTCAGCGGAAACGTCATTATTACAGGACAATTCAACAAGGGGAAAAAAAACGGAACCTTCTACAACTACTATCCCAGTGGGGAAATTCAAAGAGAAACCCTTTATGAAAACAATCTTAGAGAAGGTATCACAAAAGTGTTCGCTCCGTCAGGTCAAGTGATTCAAGAAGTGACATTCGAAAATGATACAATCGTAGGTGCTGTCAAACTATATGATGAATCAGGTCAACTCAAGGGCACCACAAAATTTGAAAGCGGTAAGCCAAATGGTCCTGTTGTTTCTTACTATGCAGACGGCACGGTAAAAGAAGAAGTAAACTACCAGGATGGTAAACCAAACGGCATTACTAAACAGTTTTATGAAAACGGCAACCTCATGCTACAAGCGAACTACAGAGCTGGGTTATTAGATGGTGCTTACAATACCTACTACCCATCCGGCAGATTGGAAATGGAGGTAATCAATCAGCGTGGCAATCGCTCCGGATCTGTAAAAATGTATCATGAGAATGGTCAAATAAAAGCAGAAGGAGTATATGAAGAAGGTGCACTTCAAGGAGCATATACGGTTTTCTATGAGGATGGAAAGACCAAGAGCCAATACAGATACAAGGACGGCTACCGATCAGGAAAGAATGTAGATTATCATCCCAACGGAAAGGTCAGCCTTGAATCGGTAGTTTCTAATAGTGGACAAAATTCAACAATCAAGGAGTATTCAGATAAAGGAAAGTTAGTAGCGCAAAAGACCCTTGTCAATGAACAGCCTGATGGCACTTGGAAAAGCTGGAACAACAAAGGAGAGTTAATCGAGATAAAACGCTACGAAAAAGGGAAACTTCATGGAAATCAAGAACTCTTTGAAAAGGGGAAGAAGCAATCCATCACCGAGTACAGGTTTGGCAATAAGTTCGGTGCTTATTCAGAATACCATACTAATGAAAAACTGAAAGTGGCAGCCTCCTATGAGCTCAACAAGCTGCATGGCATTTATACCAGCTATTACAAGAACGGTGAAATTGAATATCAGGGAAACTATGTACGAAATCGCAGAAATGGTACATGGAACTACTATGATAAGCAAGGAAACTTAACAGAGACCATTGAATACAAACACGGAGAAAGGATTTCTGAGTAGCAGGCATTTAGTAACTTAAGCCCATGATTTTCATCCGTACAATCAAGACCTTTCTACAAGACAAGGAATACAGGGATCTATTATTGACAGTCATTGTCATTCTTATCGTAGGCACCTTCGCGTATCATAGACTTGAG
>JABSPG010000761.1 GCA_013214445.1 Ekhidna sp.
GGGAAGTTTGCCAGAATTGGAATTGTTCAAGATTTTGTTGGAAGCACCTCCAGAATGAGCCCAGACGGTCAGTATTTGAGTGGATTTATAGCTGCTTTTGAGAAAGGAAAGCCGATTTCAAAGTATGTTGTTTTTCATATAAAATCAGGGGAAATGATACTGGAGACCAAAGCTTCTGGTCTTTATTCAGCTTTCTCCCATGATTCAAGAGCAGTGGCCATTTCCTCGCATTTAGGTATAGAGTTATTTGAATTGACAACTGGTAAGAGACTTGCTCAGCTAGATCACCTAAAAGCTAATCATATTGCATTTTCTGAAGACAAGATTCTTACTTCAGGTCCTGACGGATTTTCGCGACTATGGAGTTATCCAGATGGAAAGGAAATAGTTGGTTTGGTCTCATTTAGGGATCATGAAAATACAGTAGTAACCCCAGAGGGTTACTACTTTTCCACAGGGAGTGCTGTTGACGGAATTCATTATATCAACGAGGATAAAGCCATCTCCTTTGATCAATTTGATGCGAGGTATAATCGACCAGATTTGGTAGTGCAGGTCATGGGGGGCAAGGATGAAAAACTAATAAAAGCGTACAAAAATGCCTACATAAAACGCCTTCAAAAATTAGGAGCCCAACCACATGAGTTTGCAAAAGACTTTCATACTCCAACCATGGCTTTAGATGATTCACAAATCAAGGCGGTGAGTTCGCAAGGTAGCGTTCGGCTTAAGATTTCAGCCTTAGATGATAAATATGAGCTAAAGAAACTTGTTATCTCCGTAAACAATGTGCCCATATATGGAAAAAATGGTTTTCCAATTACTGGTAGCAATTATGATGGAGAATTTGAAATTGCACTTTCACCAGGTAGAAATAAAATAGCAGCCTATGCAGTAAATCAAAATGGAGCAAAGTCAATAGAGCAATCGTGTGAAACAAATTACACTAGCGAGAAAAAGGGAAGACTATATCTGATAGCCATTGGAGTTTCAGAGTATATGGACTCTTCTGGATCGTTCAATCTCAACTACGCGGCAAAAGATGCTCAGGATTTTGTGGAATTGCTTGGGGAAAGAAATGGGTATGAAGATATCATCGTAAAGACCTTGTTGAATTCAGAAGCGACCAGAGCTAATGTTCTATCTACTAGAGCAATTTTGGATCAGTCAAAAGTGGAAGATCAGGTTATTGTTTTTGTAGCCAGCCATGGTGTACTTGACTCAGATTACAATTATTATTTAGCAATGCATAACATGGATTTTAATAACCCCCATGATGGTGGCTTAAGCTATTCTGAGCTTGATGAACTCTTGGATGGAATTCCTGCAAGGAAAAGATTGGTGCTAATAGATGCTTGTCACTCTGGAGAGGTGGACAAGGAATTCATTATTGAGCGAGAAACAAAGCAAAGGCTAACAGATGGGAAAAATCTGAAATTCAGAGGGTTTGACCACCTCACTGCTACTTCGCAAATTGGACTTCAAAATAGCTTCGAGCTGATGAAGTCAACATTTACGGATCTGAGAAGAGGGACTGGAGCGGTAGTTATTTCTGCCGCTGGAGGACTTGAGTCAGCGATTGAAGATACACAATGGAGTAAAACAGGAAATGGAGCTTTCACCTATTCAATCATCGAAGGTGTTCTTTCAGGAAATGCGGATTTGAATGGAGATAAAAAAGTTGTAGTCACAGAATTAAAGGATTACGTGAGTAATAAAGTAAGTGAGATTACAAGAGGTATTCAGAATCCCACGAGTAGACAAGATAATTACGAATATGACTTTGAAATATTTAAACTAAATCACAATTAATAAGATGAACACAATCGCTAGAAAACTTAAGATGCCACTTTGGCTATTGATCGTAACCAGTATGCATGTATTACAGGCTCAGTCTGACGTAGCAGATTTTGCGTCGGATGTCGAGAAGATCAAGGTAAAATTGGATATGCCGCTTGAAGGTCGTGCCTATAAAAACGGGACGGGATACACATTGAATCCGAAAATGCTTGATAAGCTTCCGGAAAAGGTCGCTTTGGTTTCGTTTTATGTTTTTGATCCGGGATATACAAAGACGACCACCAGTTCAATGACTTCCGGAAACATCAAATATACCACTACTACTAA
>JABSPG010000762.1 GCA_013214445.1 Ekhidna sp.
AGAACGTCCAATTTCAGGTATCATAGGTATGATACGTTATAATACGACTGCAGGTGAGTTCGAAGGTTATAATGGTGCCTGGAATGCTCTTGGTGGCGGAGTTAGCAATCTTACTACGGATATTTCATTCGATCAAAGTGTTTCCGTTGGTGTGATCAGAGCCAATCCCCCTGCGAGTGGTCAGGGAAATGATCTCGAGATAGCGGCCTCAGATGCCACTGGTGGTGGTCCTGATAGAGGTGGAGATATTGTTTTGACTCCTGGGTTACCAGTTGGAGGAGACAGAGAAGGTCGAATTGGTATGAATGGAGATATTCAGTTTGGCAATGGAACAGACAGAAGAATAAACATCAATGGTGCAGGGTCTGGTGTTGCTGGAGATGAATTGAGAATTTCAGCAGGAACAGGAGGCTCTGGCAATACTGATGGTGGAGACCTATTTCTGGTTGCAGGAAATGCGCAGGGCACAGGAAATGGAGGGGATGTAGTGGTTAGTCCTGGAGCCACGGGTTCCGGTACTGAAGGTAGGTTTAGGGTTAATGGAGATTTTACACTTAATGATGGTACCGCGGTTAGTGGCCATGTTTTAACCACAGACGCATCTGGAAATGCAAGCTGGCAGGCTGCTCCAGCTGCTTCTTTTGTGGGGGTCAATTCTAATTTTAGTTTTTCGACCCTTGCTGATAGAGAAATATTCATTCAGAATAGCGCTACTGCTGGAAATAACCTTACGGTAAGAGCAGGAAATGGAGGTACCACAACTGGGGGAGATCTAAATCTGAATGGTGGTGATGTTACTGTTTGAGTAGGAGGAAACATAGTCCTGACCCCTGGAACCGGCTCTGTCAATGATGGCCGTGTGAGGATAGATGGAGAACTACGCTATGTAGATGGAAATGAAGGAGTAGGTAGAGTACTAACCTCAGACATTAATGGAGACGCTTCATGGGCGCTACCAACCGGAGGATTTGCTACCACACTGACCGAGACCGCTGACCAGAACTTCGTTTTGGGGTCGGCCAGTGGTGGGGCGTTTGCGCCAGGTGGCGGACAGTTTCAGCTTGGAGCGGTTGCTCCATCTGGAAAAGCGTTTGTGTCAGCTTCTTCTTACGGAGCTAGTGGTTCAGAACTGAGGCTCAGTTCTGCTGCTGGTTCACAGGGAGGCGAGACCAGTTTACCATCAAATGGACTCATTGGAGAGGTGGTGTTTGAAGGGTATGGAGGTACTAGCCCATCCTACCGCTTCGGAGGTTTGATTACAACAGAAACTACACAATCTTGGACAAATGATGCATCACTGGGTACACGGATGTCATTCAGCACCATTTCGACTGGCTCTGGATCTTTAGTGGAGACCTTGGCTTTGAATGGCGAGATCATTGAAATGAATGGGCAAGCGACCTTAAATGATAATTTATCAGGGAATATAAACCCAATGCTTACGCTTGATAGGTCAAGCGGAACCAACTCTGCCAGTGCAGTCCGCTTCACCAATGATGATGGATTTTTTGGGGCTGGAATCACTGCAGCTGGAAATTTCGCCATAAGTGGTTTTAACGCAAACATAGGTCTAGGCGATAATTTGACGATCTTAAGCGGTACAGGAAACGTTGGTTTGGGGACCAATAGTCCTGCTAATAGGTTAGATGTGGAGGGTGGAATGGTTGTCGGTGCTACATATTCGGGAAACAGGAATGCACCAACAAATGGCATGTTGATTGAAGGTAATGTAGGTGTCGGAACGGATACTCCTTCCGAGCGATTTGAGGTGTACAACACAGTTACCGGTGGTATGGAGATTGAGACAGCAGATGCAGGTGATTTGGGAGATGGTGTTGTCAAATTTAGAAACGATGGAGTGGGCGAGTGGACCATGGGTTTTGATGATGATGATAGCGATAAATTCAAAATAGCAATTGGCACCTCATTGGGGGGCGCAAACGATAGATTGGCTATGTCTTCGTCTGGGCAACTAGATGTAGAAATAGGTACGAGTACTGCAAATTTTAATGCAAACAGTAATACAACATTCGGTACTGTTCAAGTTAGCAATGATGGAACGGGTGATGCGTCTATTCGCTTAGGTATCACGGGTGATAATACCGTAATGGGAATAGAC
>JABSPG010000763.1 GCA_013214445.1 Ekhidna sp.
GCCTCCTAATAGAACAATAGATCCTGTTCCGGGAAGCATACCTTTATGAGGTACGGTGTGCGCAGCTGTAAACCCTAGCTTACGAAAGTCTTTCAATGACTTTTCATTGGGATATAGCATTTCTCTTGAAGAGCTTCCAGGGGTTATTCCTGCACGTTCATAGGTGGGGTTCCCTGTAAGTTTTCTGTCATCATTGGTCTCTTCATCCTTTGGTTTCTCTACGCCAATGTTCGAAAGTCCACTGATGAAACCAGCATAAACGAACATGGAGTCTGCTTCTACGATCCATGAATCTGCGGGGATGGATATGCCTGATCCGACTGCTTTGATGATTCCGTTTTCGATGAGGACAGTACCATTTTGAATGGTCTTGCCGGGTGCCTGGACAATCGTTGCGTTCTTAATTGCATACTTATTGGTTACAGGCCTTAAGTTGTCTTGTGCTAAACCAAACAATGGCAACAAACCAATGTATAGGGCTAGCATGACAGACTTGAAAAAGCTGTCACTTTTTTGCATAAGGTTATTACTTTAGGTTTTAAATCAGCATTTAAATTAGGAAAAAAAATGCTTTCGAAAACCAATTTTATACGAGTGGTGTTACTTTGAGCTTGTTTGTTGAATCCCCTCAAAATTTAGAAAACAATGAAGTTGGATATTCTTGCTATTACCGCTCACCCAGATGATGTTGAGCTCTCTTTCGGAGGAACTTTGCTTTCGCATCAAAAGAGGGGATATAAGACAGGTATAGTTGATCTGACAAAGGGTGAATTAGGGACCAGAGGTACTCCAGAGATTCGTGCGCTAGAGGCTGAGAAAGCTGGTGAAATTCTAAAATTATCGGCCAGAGATAATCTTGGACTTGAGGATGGCTTTTTTCAAAATGATAAGGAAAATCAACTCAAGGTTGTCCAGCAAATTCGTCGATTTCAGCCAAGAATTGTGATCACGAATGCGACTTACGATCGACACCCAGATCATACTCGGGGATCTCAATTAGTAGAAACTGCCTGCTTCATCGCCGGATTAAAAGCAGTAGAAACCGAATGGGAGGGGACAAAGCAGGAGGCATTCAGACCGGAGCAAGTATTTTTTGCCATCCAAAGCATTGCACAAGAGCCAGATCTACTGGTAGATATATCTGATGTAATTGAGGAGAGGAGAGATGCGATCAATGCCTTTAAGTCACAGTTTTATGATCCTGATAGTAATGAGCCAGAGACCTACATTAGCTCTAAAGGTTTTATGACCATGCTGGATTCCAGGGCTCGCGATTGGGGTCAGAAGATAGGTGTTGAGTATGCAGAGGGCTTCAAGGTGAAACACTCGCTCGGAGTGAATAATCTATTTGATCTGGTCTAATCCTTCTTTTACGATGATCTCTTTCACGGTTAGTTGATAGGCTTTTATTACTTCATCAACTAGTTGTTTACGAACTACCAGAATTAAGTTTTTGACACAAGTCTGAGTGACTAAGAACTTACTGAGGGACGATTCCAGTCCTTTTTGTTTTAACTCGAGCTTCCCTATCTCGTCGATAATAAAGTAGTCAAAATAATTTTTAGAGCAGACTAGTAACTTCTTTGCTCTCGCAAAAGCGGCAAAAGAAAACGCGTATCTTCCTATTTTGATTGCGTTGTTCTTTTGATCTTCTTCCTCCATCAGCCAGCGGTCATGAGTAGAAATGTCGTGGAACCACTTTTTCCCATCAATAACCACATTTAGAAAGCCTCCGACCGACATGCCTTCCTTCTCCTTCTCGGAAATCCACTTCAGCAGTTCAGTGGATTTACCTGATTGAATCTCACCTGTGACGATATAGATGTTACAGTCTGTAGATGGCATAAAAGAGGAACAAAATGAAAAAGTTAGTTATCGGAAAGCCTGCTTGAAACTTTCGATTCTTCCAGGCATATTTTCCAAAATTTATCAACTCGGGAATTTTGCTTTGGACCAGATTTAATTCTTTGGTTAGAGCTACCTGCTCTTTGCGAACCCAATTTTTTACGACCCAAAGGACCAATGGTCGCACGAGCAGTATCCAGCCGATGATAATAGCTGTTAATCTAATTAGCTGACTTATTGCTGCTTCATAACCTATGAAGAAGTATTGT
>JABSPG010000764.1 GCA_013214445.1 Ekhidna sp.
CCCCAAATCTTGGGAGGAAATCCAATTGAAAATTTTTCCACTCGCATACCAAAGGACTTAGCTGCGACCATGTGCCCCCATTCGTGCACCCCTACTAATATTGACAACCCTAAAAGGAGCTGCCCTACCATTATTAAAGTTTCCATCTATTTTATCAATTCGAGCGCAACCGCCCTTGTTTCCTTATCTGTTTGTACAAAATCTTCTAATACAGGCTTGCGAATATAACTTACCTTTTGCAGGCAGCTTTCAATCACATCTGAAATCTCAAGAAAGCCTACCCTATCTTCCAAAAAACCTTGCACTGCCACTTCGTTGGCAGCATTTAAAATACAAGCTTGGTTTCCACCAGCTTTGGCTACCTCGAAAGCCAATCCTAGATTACGAAAAGTTCCCAAGTCAGGTTTTTCAAAAGTGAGTTGAGGGTAGTTGAGAAAATCAAATCGAGGAAAATCCGCTTTGAGCCTTTCTGGATATGATAGCGCAAACTGAATAGGCACACGCATATCTGGAAGTCCCATCTGAGCTTTCATGGACCCATCTTCAAACTGGACAATTGAGTGAATGATTGATTGTGGATGTACAATAGCTTCAATCTGATCAAGTGAAACCCCAAATAACCATTTTGCCTCTATTACCTCCAAACCCTTATTCATCATAGTAGCAGAGTCTATGGTGATTTTCGCGCCCATATCCCAGTTTGGATGTTTCAAAGCCTGCTCTTTGGTAACAGTTGCCAATGCTTCTCTATCCCTGCCACGGAAAGGTCCTCCTGATGCTGTTAGTATGAGTTTTTCAATTGGATTGTGAAACTCCCCGACTATACACTGAAATATTGCAGAATGTTCCGAGTCAACAGGTAAGATATTGACACCCTTTTCTTGAGCTAATGCAGTGATCAACTCACCTGCCACAACGAGAGTTTCCTTATTTGCTAAAGCGATCGTTTTTCCAGCATTTATAGCCCTAACTGTTGGAAGTAGGCCAGAGTAACCTACTAAGGCTGTCAAGACCATATCTATGGTTTCCATCTCCACCACAGCCGCTAGGGCCTTTTCTCCAGCATATACCTTTACATCATAGGCACTCAAAGATTCATTCACATAGTCATATAGCTCCTCATTCCCAATTACCACACAATTGGGTTTGAAATCAATTGCCTGCTGAATTAAAAGATCTGCACTATTCTGTGCTGTTAATACCTCTATCTCAAAGTGATCTGGATGTCTTTTTACAACATCAAGTGCTTGGGTCCCTATTGAACCTGTAGAGCCAAGGATGGCGACATTTCGCTTTTTCATCAAATAAGTAGATTAGTATGCACTATAACTATGAAGGAGCACCAAAGTTAAGAGTTTGCATTTTTTAACAATTCCATGGAATAATTTTCACTAAAATAGAGTTTCTGGATTGTACAAATTAGGATTAGGAGAAATGAAAACTTTGAAAACTTTATCCTTGGGACTTTTAGCAGGCTTTTTAGGTTCCTACCTCTTCTACATACTCAATAAAGTCTCTGACCAGCCAATGCCACAGCATTTAGAACTGGATAGTGCGCCAAAAGCCGTTGAGTTTTCGTCTCCGAAAGATCAATTCAGCCAAGTTTCGTATGGGTCTATAATCCCTAATGAAGATTTCGTGGAAGCTTCGGAAAATAGTACTGGAAGTGTAGTTTTCATTCAAACACTTAGTGAAGTGGAGTATCGGACTGGTGGATGGATGGATTGGTTTTTCGAACCCAGATCCTCCCAAAGAGTTGGAAGTGGGTCGGGCGTAGTTTTCTCTAAAGATGGATACATTGTCACAAACAATCATGTCATCATGGATGCTGATGAAATAACTGTGATTGCAGGCAAGAGAAGTTTTGAAGCAGAATTAGTAGGTAGAGACCCAAGTTCAGATCTTGCAGTCATCAAAATTAAATCCAATGAACTACCAGTTATTAAGAAAGGAAATTCTGAGTTAGTAAAAGTCGGAGAATGGGTACTGGCAGTCGGAAACCCCTTCAATTTGACATCCACTGTAACCGCTGGAATTGTCAGTGCCAAAGGTAGAAACATAAATATCCTGAGAGATAAATTTCCAATCGAAAGCTTCATTCAAACCGA
>JABSPG010000765.1 GCA_013214445.1 Ekhidna sp.
TGGATCTGAATTCTAAAAGCAGTGTCCACCTCTTTGAGACAGGTGTCGCAAGGTTTGGATTTCATATTTTCCAAATGAGACTGAAACCAGTAGGTGAGAGTGCTAGCTGATCCACGTAATTCAGCAATTTTTCTCCATTTGCTCGCTGAACCAAGTAAAAGGCTACATCAAACGCAAAAAGAAAACCTCCTTGCAGTATGATAGACTGACCAAATCCCTTCAATCTATTTGTATTTCCATCTTCACGTTTGGCTCGTTCCAGTAAGTACAAGCCACCAGCCATGTAGGCAAGATCCAAGCCGGCATTAAACAAAAGTATCTTCTCCAAAGCATACTGCTCCTTCAGACTCTCAGATACTGACAACCCGGCAGGATCTACTGTTGTCGCATTATAAAATCCTATACCCGCTATAATCAAATTTACTGCGTTCCAGTAACCATTCATTTGATGAAAGTACTTCATGGAACCATCCGATCGACTAGCTAGAATTGGACTGAGAGCAATATTGGCTGTAGCCCAGGTTCCGAGAACCAACATGCCAGCTTTCGTTTTATCTATTCTTTCAGCATTAAATTGATCAAGATCCTGAGCACTTACAAAAAATGCTATTGATAGAAAGAAGGAAAAAACTAGTATTTTAACTCTCATGGGTAATTGGCTTGCATACTATCAAAGCCTTTCTCGCTAGAATTGTTTTTCTACACTAGGATGATTCGCTTATCGCAACCTTTTATTGAAATAGAATCCCATATTTATCATAAACTCAACTCGGGAATTCGAGGGAGAACCAGATTTACTAAATATTTCCAGATTATTATCGGTTGTTGTCCATCTTGTCTCCGCTCTAAGATAGGATTGTTTGGTAGGTGCATACTCAACACCTATTGTAAAGGCAGTAGCTTGCAAGCCCTGAATTTCTCCCTGTCGATTTACAAGCGTTCCTGATATAAATCCATCAGCATCATCAAACACCTCAAAGCGACTAGTAACACTGTATTTGTCATCGATAGCATAGCGACCAATGGCAAAAGTATTGAACATGAAAGCAGTCTTTGTTGAATCGCTCAGCTCGGAGTTAGTCTGGGAACTCATATCTCCACCTACGATAATCGATATTTGATCTGTTGGCTCCCAATTGGCATAAAAATTCTGATAAAAACGTCTCTGCTTTGGCACTCCTTCAACTGACTCTCGACCATATAAATTGGTGTAAGAGAAATCCAATTGATCGCTGACTTGGTAGTTTAGTAAAAGTCCGTAGGACTTCACATCGTTGTTATCTACAAACAAATTGTATCCTGTTACCACATGAAATTGTGCCGCGAATCTTTTTGATTTTTCGTAGGAAAATCGCATCCCGCTCTGATAAAATGGTTCATTAAACGTCCCAATATCCGTTGAGCTTAGAAAATTGTTTTTGGGCAGAAAACTCTCAGCTCCTATATGGGTCGTAAAGAACCCTGCATCCAGCCAAACGCCATCCAGAAGTTGTAACCCAACCCAAGCTTCTTGTATTGCTCTAAATTGCTCAGACCAAGTTGCTTCTGCGATATCTCCATACTGAATCACAAACGTACCTCTTACCTCACCTGTATTGTAGGTTGCTCCGATCTCTGCGATATTCAGTCCAAACTGATTATCTCGCGGAGAAACTGTCACATAAGGCTGCAAATCATCTGGACCTAACTTATTGCTGTATGAGGCATAGTACGTATCTATGTACCCAGTTAATTCAATCTTTGTAGAGTCATTCTGAGCATTTGAGAATCGGACACATAAAATCCCCAGAAATAGGAAAATGGTTAGTTTCATGTTGTAGTAATAGCCTACCGCCTTGATGCAGAAAGCCATTTAGTTGGTGACAAAATATCAAGGAAAATAATCAAGAAAGTTTACTTCAGCCTTATAGAAAGGGAATTAGTTGTGATGCTAAAAGCTAATTGAACCAGATGTTATGCTGGTTCTACATTCCGCTAAGCAAACTTTGATTATGAAAAGGTTCAACTCTCACGCAAAAAAGCCTCGGTAGCTATTACCCAGGCTAAGTCACGAGTTGGTATTCGTGTATATATAAAGTATGAAGAGAATTAGCGCTTCGATCTTACTA
>JABSPG010000766.1 GCA_013214445.1 Ekhidna sp.
CGTTGAGAAAAGAGGTGCCGACCCACCAGGTATGTATAGGCCTACATTTTGAATGGCCACACTTTTTCTCCAGCATCTGACCCCATTCATCGTCTCTATTTCCCTTACCTCCTCCTCCTGAGATATGTGAAACATTTCGATGTTTGCTTTTGCTGTCCGAATGGAATCTGCTAAATCAGCATCGATCTCAAAATTCTGTCCTGAAAGATCTAGCGCTAATGATTCCAACGTAACTCCATCGAATCTCTCACTCATAGTGAAGAGTGATTGGTCACCAAATTCTTTTACCTCATTAAGAATGGCTTTCACTTTTCCTTCCATCTCAGAAAGATCAAATGTAGGGCGCTCACAAATTGAGGACCATTGGCTAATATCTGGATAGGTATATTTTTTCATTCTTCTCTACATTACTTCAACATCGCATTAAGTAAACTGAACTAGTTAGACAATCATCTTTTCGATTGGACATACAAGGATTCCTTCAGCACCCTTCTCTTTCAACTGATCAATCACCTCCCAAAAATCATCTTCATTAATCACACTATGCACACTACTCCAACCTTTATCAGCAAGAGGCAAGACTGTAGGGCTTCTCATACCAGGAAGCAATCCTAAGATATCTTGCAAAGTGTCATTAGGAGCGTTTAGCAGAATATACTTGTTCTGCTTCGCAGATTTTGCAGCTTCAATTCTGAAGAGCAGCCTATCCAATAAGTTTTGTTTTTCTAGAGTTAGGTCTTCATTAGCAATTAGAAGCGCCTCACTTCGCAGCGCAACTTCCACCTCTTTCAGACCATTCGCAAGAAGGGTGCTACCTGTGCTCACAATGTCAAACACCCCTTCAGCCAGTCCAATTCCTGGAGCGATTTCCACACTGCCACTAATCTCTTCAACCGATGCATTTACACCCTTTTGTTCTAAAAACTTCTTTAGAATCACTGGATAACTAGTAGCAATTTTCTTCCCTTCAAACCACTGCAAGCCCGTGTACTCCTCCTCTCGCTTGATAGCAAGGGATAGCCTGCATTTGGAGAAGCCTGGACGATTTACAATTTTGACTAGTTGGTCTTTTTCCAGGTATTCATTTTCCCCAACGATCCCAATATCTGCTACTCCTTCAGCTACATACTGTGGAATGTCATCATCTCTCAAGTAAAACACTTCCAGTGGAAAATTTGAAGCTATAGACATAAGCTTTCCACCGTTACTTATCTTGATTCCGCATTCTTTTAGCAACCCCATACTCTTTTCATTGAGTCTACCACTTTTTTGGATTGCGATTTTTAGAATATTACTCATTTTTTATTTCTGCTTTTTTAGCAATGCTTGGTTTAGAACTAATTCATTTTATCAATGTTTTTCCGTTGCAAAACGCAACAAAAAAAGCCCGACGGTATTCCGACGGGCCTTTGTTTTATTTTCATAACTACAGCATCATCTTCTTACCTCCTCCGAGCGAAGTTGTAATGATGTGCATGATGATGTAATTGATTTGTCTTCATTATGGCCGCAAATATATACGACTTTTTTAATTGAAATTTATCCAGCGTATTTTTCGCTAACTGCATCCCAATTTACAACATTGAAAAATGCATTGATGTAGTCTGGTCTTCTGTTCTGGTAGTTTAGGTAGTACGCGTGCTCCCACACATCTAGACCTAGTATTGGGGTTCCTGAACAGCCCACTTCAGGCATCAAAGGATTATCTTGATTTGGAGTAGAACATACTTCTACAGATCCGTCATCATTTTTGCATAACCACGCCCATCCGCTTCCAAATCGAGTGGCCGCAGCGTTGCTAAATTCATCTTTGAATTTGTCAAATGATCCAAAAGCAGCGTTAATAGCATCTGCTAAAGCTCCTGATGGCTCGCCACCTCCATCTGGACTCATCACTGACCAGAATAGTGTGTGATTATAATGACCTCCTCCATTGTTTCGTACGGCTGCATTGTCAGCGTGATTTCTACAAAGATCTTCAATAGACTTACCATCCATATCTGTACCTTCAATAGCGCCATTTACTTTGGAAACGTAAGCAGCATGATGCTTTCCATGATGGATCTCCATTGTCTTTGCATCAATATGTGGTTCAAGAGCGTCGTGT
>JABSPG010000767.1 GCA_013214445.1 Ekhidna sp.
GCTTACCCCAGGGCCAGCAATTACCATGTGATCTCGCCAAGGATCTATGTATTGCCTGTTCTCGTAGAGAAAGTTGAGGTTGTATTTGCCGACAGCCTTAGATAGGTAAAGTCTGTTCCAGAGTGTATGTTGGGTAAGTGATTGGGTTTCTTGAGCAAGGATAGCCCCTTCCACCAGGAAGAGGCATATCAATAGAAGTAGTTTTCTCATTTATGGCCTCAGTGCGGAGGCGAACGCCAAATTACTGATTGTGCAAAATGAAGTTAATTGGGATGATGCGATAGGTTCTAACCGCTTTTCCTCTTTGCTTGCCAGGCTTCCATTTTGGAGCCTTGCTGATCACTCGGATGGCCTCTTCATCACAACCCGCTCCAATGCCCTTCACCACTTGTATATCCGTGAGACTTCCATCTTTCTCCACAACGAACTTTACAAAGACTCTACCAGATATTCCAAGACGAGATGCTTTGCTGGGAAACTCGATGTTTTCAGCTAAGTACTTCTGGAAGGCTGCATTACCACCGATAGGTTCAGACTGCTCTTCAACCACAGTGAATATTTCCTCCACAACTTCTTCCTCAACCTCGACCACATCCTCTACGTAAGCCACTTCTTCCACGCTGCTGCTTTCTACTAATTCTACATCCAGTGCCACTTCAAGTTCTTCTATTTCCTCCTCCGTATTCTTCACTTCTTTAATAGTAAAAGTCTCAATTTTAGGAGGGGGTGGAGGGGGTTGCTCACTGATTGGTATTTCCATGATTTCATTAAAATCATTCTTTACTGATCCTAAATCCATGATCTCTGCTTGATCATAAGATTTCCAGTTAAATACCATAATTACTATCCCTAAGCTCAAGACCATTCCGATTTGACGGTAGAGAAAACTATTTGTCTTTTCCCGATTCATCTTCTGCTTTTTCAGATCGATAAGATCTTGCATATCCTGCTCATTGAGGTTCATTTTGGGATCTTCTTCTGGTTTGTTATTTCGAGCGAATCGTCCATAAATAAGACCAGAAGGATAAATGTCTGCGCCGGTAAATTTGAGATCCATAATCGTGTTATTTAGAAGTCCAAATGTCAATTCTTTCCATTTCAATTATGCTGAGCTAAGTCAGCTCAAAACCTGATCTTTTGTTATTTCTTTTCTGACTTATGTCTGCTTTTTGCCTGACATTGATCCTTTTGATGTTGGTCTTGTTTGCTGTGCTTTGTCTAGAATTTTTTGACACATCATGATTGCAACAGCCACAGGCTTAGACCTGGCACCATATGGCATCAAGGATGCTACGGTGCATTACAACTTATCACCAGAAGAGCTTCAGCATATGACGCTTGAAAAGGGCATGGGGCTAGAAACTGAAAATGGAACCCTTTCAGTAAACACAGGAAAATTTACCGGCAGATCACCTAAGGATCGTTTCCTAGTAAAAGATGATTATACAGCAGACAAAGTTTGGTGGGGTAGAATTAACAAACCTATCTCTCCTGAAAACTTTGATGTATTGCACAGAGAGGTGGTAAACTATCTATCTGGAAAAGAGATTTATGCAAGAGATGGATATGTATGCGCTCTCCCTGAGTACCGAATGAATATCCGAACTGTGACTGAATACCCTTGGTCAAATTTCTTTGTGAACAGCATGTTCTTACGATTAAATGAGGAAGAGAGAGAAAACTTTGAAGAGGATTGGCTAATTCTTTGTGCTCCTGGATATGAAGCACCAGATCCAGCAGCAGTAGGTCTTAGACAAGGCAACTTCTCTATTATAAATTTCACCAAGAAGATTGCACTTGTTGGAGGATCTGCCTACACAGGTGAGATGAAAAAAGGAATTTTTTCTGCACTTAATTTTATCCTTCCAGTGGAAAAAGAGGTGCTGCCAATGCACTGTTCAGCAAACCTGGGGGAAGAGGGCGATACTGCAATTTTCTTTGGGTTGTCAGGAACAGGTAAGACGACACTGTCAGCAGATCCAAATAGAAGATTGATCGGAGATGATGAGCATGGATGGACGAAGAATAATGTCATATTCAATTTCGAAGGAGGTTGCTATGCAAAAGCTATTGACCTAACGGAAGAGAAAGAGCCGGATA
>JABSPG010000768.1 GCA_013214445.1 Ekhidna sp.
CGTCAGTTTTCAATTTGTTTGCTACCTCAGACATTAAAGCAAAGCTAGATCGAACGACCAAAGAGAAGAGGGTCGGTTTGTTCAACTAAGGGGTCAAATAATGCATCATACAGCCTCAGTTAAACATCGCATGCCAAAAAGCCTTGATTTTGAACAAACCAAACACGAACGATATCGTAGATGTAGGTCATGGTTGAGATAGGACTTCTAGGGGTATTTGCAGGTATTTCTGTAGCGACAGCTTTTTTTCTGTCATTTCATTTGATTGGTCAGCTACGACACAAAAACCCCGCTCTCCTATGGCTGGGATTGACCGTGCTCGCAATCGGATTCAGGGTAGCAAAATCAATTGTCTTTTTCATCATGAATAGCATGTGGCCGGTAGGACTCTCCATCGGCTTTTTTGCATTGGCTAGTATTGGACCATGCTACTTGCTTTACATCAGGTCTTCGCAAGACAAGAGCTTGAAGTTTAGATACAAACATCTCAAGCATTTTGTCCTCCCTGCAGCAGGTGCCATAGCATGTTTCATCGTTACTCCTCATCCATTGGAAACTACCTTCTATCAAATTGCAACTGGAGTACTAGGGCTTTATATCGCTATAGCCTATTTCCTACATCGAAAGCATGCTTACCCCAGTACTGATGAGAAACAATGGAATCAGCAAACCTTTATTTTGTTATTTGGAATCTGGTTTTCTTTTGTCTTACAACACGTCACAGGAACCATGATCTATTATGCTTATGGGTCCATGATCGCTGCATTGTTCATCTTTAACCTCTTTGGTCGAATCTTAAAACAAGCACCGGTTTTTGCTAAACAAACTCAGCTGAGCGTTCCTGATGACGTACTTGAAAAAGTGAGAGAGAGCTTTGAGAGAGAACATATTTACTTGTCTGTTGGCATGTCTGTCAATCTCTTGGCTGGACAAATTGAGGTCCCTGCTTATCAGATCACGAAGGCGGTAAAAGTGCTTTACGGCAAAACCTTTCCAGAGGCATTAAGCTTCTTCAGAGTAGAAAATTTCAAGGCAAGAATTGCTAAACAGGAGCATCAAAACCTGACGATTGAATACCTAGCGGAGAGCTCTGGATTTAAAACCACTTCTTCTTTCTATAATGCTTTTAAAAAAGAAACTGGTTTGACACCCACGGCTTATTTAGACAGTATTTCATTGAAATCTGCCTAAAAGAAAAGGGATGCTTTCGCATCCCCTTTCATCCAAAAACTAAGACCTTAGCAATCCAACAGCGAAAGATATTTCCCGAGAGCTATTTAGGAACATCCATAAAAGCAGAGAAATCTACCTTCCACTCTCCTCGCTCTTTCACAAATACACTCACAAAACTGATGTCTCTTATGGTTTCTTGTCCAGTGTCCTGATCGAGGAAAGATTCTCTTTGTTTGCTCAAATAAAGTACCTTATCCTCCCCTAAGGGTATGAATCCAACAGACTCAACTTCACTTCCTATGGCCCTATTTCCAGCATCGTACCACTCTTTTACCAGCGGTAGAAACTCGTCGCGCTGACGAACTCGATTTCCCACCATCGACCAATTCTGATAATTATCTGAGAAAAGTTTTTCATAAGCCTCCCAGCCTTCATCAGCAAGTATCAGAGGTATATTCTTCTTTAGAGACTCAATTTCCAACTTGTCCTCCTCAGATATTTCGTGCGTATTACTTGTTGAGGAACATCCTGAAGAAAGTGAAATAAATGACACCAAAATCGTGTAGAACTGAATATGCTTCATAAATCATGAAATATTAGAGGCGTGACACTTATAACTACTCTCAACTTCGGGGTAACTGATAGCTATCATTCTGAATTTCTTTCTCTATCTGACCCAATCGTTCCAAGAAATAATCAGGCGAGCGTTTTTTGGTCTCTGCCATCATCTTTAATGCGATCTTCTTATTTCCCACAAAATAGTTACCAATACTTTTATTCAAAAGCAAAAACCACACATCCCCATGACGCTCTAGTGCTTGATCCAACATTTCTAGTGCTTCTGTATACTTCTCTGATCTTATTAAAAAGATTGAAAAGTAGTTCGTTTCGCTTTCGTCCATATCAAGAGCCATTGCTTCTTGAAAC
>JABSPG010000077.1 GCA_013214445.1 Ekhidna sp.
TCATCAACGTAAGGTGTGCCAATGCCTAGTGAGTTCTCGGCACTATAGTGGCACGTTAGTTCTTTGCTTTTTCATTCCATCAAAGATTGTTACAGTCAAATACCATTTAGAAAGGGGAGGACTGATGATGGATTATTGTTCAGATGAAATATATTTATCTAAAAAGGTATTAGCAGAACCAATATTAAATTTTCAAGCGAATTAAGTCAATCAACAGTGTCTATGAGTAGAAGGAAGTTCATTGGTCAAACGGCTTCAGGTCTCGCCTTGCTAACATCTTCTCCAGTAGTTTTGGCAAATGCCATTACATCATCTGATTTTGATAGCAAACCTTGGCTTGAATTGTCAAAGTCTGCTTATCTTCATAATGCTACTCAGATCAGTCAAATGGCTGGAGGCAAGCCTGTAATTGCAGTGCTTAAGAACAATGCTTATGGTCTTGGAGTCATTGAAGTTTCCAAAATTTTAGATCAATCTCCCCATATCTACGAAATGGCGGTGGTTAAGGATCAGGCTGCTATTGAGATGAAGCAGGCAGGTGTTCGGAAGCCCATTTTGTTGATGGGAGATTTTGATAGTGAACTCTTCTTTGACTTGGTTGAAAGAAATGTCACACTAAGCATTTACTCAAGAAATTCCTTAGAAAAAATAAGAGAGATGTCAAGAAATTTAAAGCATCCAGTAGATGTAGCTCTGTACTTAGATACGGGGTTGGGTCGGATGGGAATTCCATACGAGGATGCAGCAGAGCTTGCTAGCGACATACATCAGTAAGAGAATCTTACAATTAGACAGACTTTTTCGACACTCACAACTCCTAGCGATTTTGCTAAAGAGCAAATTGAGAGATTTCAAAGGGTTGTCACGCAAATGGATCGCAGAGGCATAGCTACGGGCATTAAGCACCTGGCTCCTTCGTACTCTATGCTAAATATTGCTTCTTCTCATGCAGATGCGGTCCGTCCAGGTATTCTCATTCATGGCACATATCCGTTAGGGGAGATGCATCAGGCAAAAAAGTTCAAGCTTCGCACACCATTTAAATTGAAGGCACCACTTATTAGATTGGAAAAATTGAAGCCAGGCGATACCATAGGTTTTTCGCGTTTCTACACCATTGAGGAAGATGAGTGGATTGCAACACTTCCAATAGGGTGGGCAGATGGTTATTATAGCGGTGCTGAAAATGGAGCTAAAGTGCTTGTGAAAGATGAACTATATCCCGTGGTTAATGTCAATGCTAGTCATACCAATTTATCCCTAGGAAAGCAGACCAATCTTAAAATTGGGGATATTGCCACTCTGATTGGACCAGATCATGATGAAATTACACCAGAAGGTTTTGCAGAATCAACGGATGGACATAATTACTTGCAGATAAATTATAAAGAATCAATCCCCAAACGAATTTATGAGAGCTTTTAGCTTTATTCTTTTAGGCTCAGTATTCTCTTCCCTTTTTGGACAAGATAGCTACCTAGAAGTGAGTGATGGTGCCAAGCTCTTTGTCCAAGAAGCTGGTCAAGGACAAGCAATTGTTTTTATACCTGGTTGGACGATGACTCATCGATTTTTTGAAAAGCAGATTGATTTCTTTTCAAAGAACTATCATGTCTTAGCATATGATCCAAGGGGACAGGGTAGATCTGATGAAAGCGCTTTAAAGAATACTTACGCCGTTCACGCTCGCGACCTTCGAGAAATTTTAATGAAGAAGGATCTTGATGGAATTGTTTTGGTGGGATGGTCTAGTGGTTGTTTGACGATCTGGGAATATATCCGTGAATTTGGATATGAAAGAATTGATAAAGTTGTCTATATCGACGAATGTCCCAAATGGATTGGAGATGAGAAATTAGAATGGGTTTACGGTAAGTTCGATGATTATAGAAGTTCAATTCAGAACATGATCTCTGGAGCTTCTGACCCAGATGACATCATTGATTGGATGCTCAAAGATCCAATTGATAGCATAACCAGGGAGTGGATGCGTAACGAAATAAAAATGACAAATTCAAATGTTGCGCTCAGTCTGTATCTAGATGGGATGATTGGTGACTATTATCCAGAAGTAAAGTCAATCAGTCAGAAAAATCCTTCCATGTTTTTGCTAAGAACTGATTGGTTTGACAAAGCCTCTGGTTGGTTAGAAAAAAACTCACCTTATGCGGCTACAGAGTCAATTTCTAGTCACGCAATGTTTCTTGAAAGACCGAATGAGTTCAATAAGATACTGACGAAGTTTTTAGTTTCAGACTAGCATTTGATACGTGTACTGAAACGACTTCATTGACTCAGTATAGTAGGTCTACACTTCCCTTTGGAAGGTTCTTAAAGCAAATGAAAAACTAGTTGAATTTGGCAGTAATTATTTAGGAACCTATACCTTTACCTTACTCTGGTTGAGCAATATACAAATCTGAGAATGTAACAATAAATGGGTTTGTTTGACGCGCTAGATCACGCCCTTTTTTGGGATCATCGAATGTGTTAGCTGACACCATAATCCTTCTTTATAAGAGGTTTGATATGGGCCAGCCAGAGTCTTTTTATCGACTCGTTAGAATTTTACATTTCTAATCTTTTCAGGTTCTTCTATAGCAATTGTACTTCCGCTGATGGAGATCCAATGGTCTTTTTTAAACTCTGAAAGAATTCGAATCACTGATTCGGTAGCAGTACCAACCATGCCTGCAAGGTCAGCTCTTGAAATTTCTAGGGAAACTAGCTGATCGTCTTTACGATAGGTGTCATACAATTTGATTAACGCATCTGCAGTTCTCTTTCGTACCGTATTGTAAGCCATATCCATCAGTTCGGTCTCTCGTTCTGAAAGATCTTGCGCGATCATTTTTATGAATTTGGAAGAAACCTCTCGGTTGTTGAATATGAGTTTCTGAAAATCATCTCTTGGAATCAAAAGAAGTTCAGTTTCCTCCAAAGCTTCTGCAAATTCTGTTCGGGTGAGGTCTTGAATTATGGCCTTTTCTCCCAGAAAATCACCTTCTTTTAGTAAATCGTGAATAAACTCCTTGCCTTCTTCATTGATGTGATAGGTTTTCACTTTTCCTCTGGTGATTTTGTACACATAAGATCCAAAATCCCCCTCTCTGTAGATCACGTCCTTCTTTTTGAATACCCTCGTTTTTCTGTTCTTTTCAAGGTCTTCCATCGATCGGTACTGTGATGCAGCTAAATCGAAATCTTCCTGCTCTGTCGCTTGGTTAAGCTTTCTGTGTTTTGCCAGCCTTCTTTCGATAGCTCCGAGCAGGTCCATTTCGTTGTAGGGCTTTGTGATATAGTCATCAGCACCCATGTTCATGCCTTTTCTGAAATCTACTTTTTCAGCCTTGGCTGTGAGAAAGATAAAAGGCAGTGCAGCTGTAGTAGGATTCTTTGTAATCAAGTAAAGCACTTCATATCCATCCATCTCCGGCATCATGATGTCGCAAAGAATTAAGTTGGGAGGATTACTGAGGGCTTTCTTGACGCCCTCACGCCCATTGGGTGCTTGATCTACTTCATAGTTTGAAAGTTCAAGTAACTCTACGATGTTTTCCCTCACATCATCTTGATCTTCAATAACCAGAATTCGACTCTTTTCCATTTTGTGCTACGTTTGCGATAGCGCCAAATTACTAAAGAAGTCTAGATCGCAGAAGTGATTTTCTTTATTTGTCTCTGGCCGTTATTTCAATGGCAATTCTATATGGAACGTGCTGCCTTTACCTTCCTTACTTTCAAAGTCGATGTATCCATTCAGAAGCTTAACGTACTTCTTCACAATATTTAGTCCCAGACCTGTTCCTTGAATATTGGTAGCATTGCCAGCTCTGAAAAATCGGCCAAATAAGGATAACTGTTCTTTTGCTGGAATGCCAATACCATAGTCCCTAACTGAGACTGTAAGCAAATCATTTTTAGCTACAATACCAATGTCTATCGAATCGCCCGGGTTGGAATATTTACTTGCATTTGATATGAGATTTATAAGTACGTTTCTCAGTATATGAGGATCACTTTGAATGGATACCTCTTCGCCTTGGATATCGATTTTCTGATTCTCTTTTAAGCCTTCGCTCATTTCCTCTGCTACTTCCTCAATCAAGTCTTTCACCGGGACCTCTTCAAATTTGACACTCTGTGCACCACTTTCTAGCTTCTCTATCGATAGGAAGTCATTTAGAATGCTAGTCAAGTTCTGAACACTTTTTCTAATTCGGTCAATATGTTTATCTCGGGATGCTTGTTGATCAGTTTCCGTGTACTTAGCAATCAAATTGGCAGATGAGAGGACGGTTGTAAGCGGGGTTCGAAACTCGTGACTAGCCATCGAAACGAAGCGAGATTTTAGTTCTCCTAGCTGCTTTTCTTTCTCCAAAGAATTGAGCACTTCTTGTTTCGCTCGCTCAAGTTCCTCCAAGCTCTCCTTTAGCGCCTCTTCTGCCAGTTTTCGTTCTTGGATTTGACTTTGCAGACCTAGGTTCATGTACTCCAGTTCGCTGGTTCTGGCTTTTACTTTTTTCTCAAGTTGCTCTGTATATTCTTCTAGCTGCTTTCTATGTATTTCTAGGGCTTTTTCATTCTTTTTCCGTACCGTGATATCTGTAATAAAAGCCACAATCATTACCTCTTCTTCATGTTTGATGTAGCTAAGACTCACCTCCAATGGAAAGGTACTTTCATCCTTCTTCACGCCAAGTAAATCTCTACTTTCCCCCATTTTTCTTGGAGAAGGGTGTTTTATGAATTCGTTGCGAAATCCTACGTGCTTGCTTCGGCTGGCCTTAGGTATCAGAATTTCCACAGGTTGGCCTTGTATTTCATCTTCAGTGTAACCAAACATTTGCTCAGCCCTAGGATTCAAAGTGGCGATTCTGCCATCTTTATCGAAAAACATGATACCCTCTCCAGAGCTATGAAATAGCTTGTTTAAGAGCTCGAATCCTTTTTCAGACATGAGATAATCGTTGTTTATTTTCATGGCTAATGTCCTTCTAGTAGCTTGGTTTTGAAATGATAAACATAATTCAGGTACTTGATTCTTGAATGGGTTTTCGCTGACAAAGTTCAAAGGTACACATGACAGATGTCAGGTTTGTACAAAATGGAGGTCAATAGATTTGAGGATATTTTAAACAGTATACTGGTGATATCTCAAATATTGATTCCTACTGACTTTTCTCCAGCTTCTTGGCGTGCCATGAAGATGGGTATGGAGCTTGCTTCGGTAAATGAAGCTTGTCTGGATTTGCTCCATGTCGTGCCTACTGTCTCCAGATACTCAAAAGATAAGCGTCATCAGCATTTACCAGAAAAATTAGAGGAGGTGCAGCAGCGAATGGATGATCTTTCCAAAGAGCTGACAAATGGAGTGCCTATTCCCATTCAGAATCACGTGCTTCCCGGAAGTGTGACAGAAACTATGTTGTCCTTTATCAAGGGTAATTCATATGATCTGGTGATACTCGGAGTAAACAGCCATGGTGCAGACAATGAAATCGGGAGTCATACTTCTTCAATCATCGAAAAATGTGATGTTCCGGTACTAGTAGTGCCAAACAATCTACGATCGAATGGAGCTATTGCAAGCTGAAGAAGTAAAGTGTCATCATTGCGGTGACCCTTGTGATGAGACATCAATTGTAAGTGAAGAGCACCACTTTTGTTGCTATGGATGCAAAGCAGTGTTCGAACTGCTTGATCAAAGTAACTTAAAAGGCTATTATTCTGATACAAGCATTGAAAACAAGTCTTTATCAGAAATCAAAGCCGAACGCAAGTATGCTTTTTTAGATAATGAGGATATTCAAAAGCAGCTGTTGCGCTTTAAAAGCGAAGAAGTTTCGCTAATCAATCTTTTTCTACCCGGTATTCATTGTAGTTCTTGTATTTACCTTCTGGAACATTTACCTAAGCTGGAAAATGCAGTGCTAAGATCTGAGGTCAATTTTGTCAAGCGTCAAGTAACGATCACTTTTGATCACAATAAGATTTCTTTAAAATCACTAGCTGTTTTGTTGTCTCAGCTTGGGTACCCCCCAGGAATATCGCTTGACAGCCTAGACAAGACAAAGAAGGAAGTCTCTAAATCTAATGTTGGAACCAAGATTGCGGTTGCAGGATTCTGCTTCGGAAATGCCATGCTTATGAGCATGCCCGAGTATTTGGATCAGAATTTTTTGTTAACAGAGGATTTCAAGACAGTCTTTAACTGGATCAACCTTGTGTTGGCCTTTCCGGTATTGCTGTATTCGGCAAAGGACTATTTCCAGAAAGCATGGAAAGGTATCGTATATGCCAATTTGAATATCGATGTGCCAATCGCTTTAGGAATTTTGACACTGTTTGGTCGCAGTGCATATGAGATCATTTCAGGGGTTGGAATGGGGTATGTAGACTCACTAGCAGGCCTGGTATTCTTCTTACTCATCGGGAAATGGTATCAAGGAAAAACGTACCAGGCTTTGTCCTTTGATAGAGATTTTACTTCCTATTTTCCTGTTTCGGTCACCTGTAAGGTAGGAGAGGAGGAAGTGCAACGATCTCTTAAGGAATTGAAGAAAGGAGATGTCGTTATCATCCATAATGATGAACTTATTCCCGCTGACGGTACACTTAGGCATGGTCAAGGAAATATAGATTACAGCTTTGTGACTGGGGAATCTAAGCCGGAACGTCGCAAAATTGGACAGCAAGTTTATGCAGGTGGACGGCAAAAAGGAGGTGAGCTAGTTGTTGAGTTGACGGAAACGGTCAATAACAGTGAGCTAACTAGCGTGTGGAATTCCCAATCCTTTCAGAAGCAGGGTCAGGTAGATTTGCATACTTGGGTCGATAAGATTAGCAAGTATTTTACATTGACAATAATTCTTCTTGCGATCGGGACAGGTGTTTATTGGTGGTTTAATGATGCATCTGTTGTATGGAATTCAGTTACGGCCGTTCTCATAGTGGCATGTCCATGTGCCTTGGCTTTGGTTTTGCCGTTTGCCTATGGGCATGCAATGCGTAAGCTTGGAAAAGAAGGCTTATACTTAAAAAATGCCGAGGTTATTGAATCTTTGGCGAAAGTTTCTGGTGTCATCTTTGATAAAACGGGTACCCTTACCACTACTGAGGCTGGAATTTCTTATGAGGGCGATCAGATGAATAGTCATGAAATGGCCTCTTTGAAATCTGCTGTTGGTAATTCTGCACATCCGCTGAGCAGGTTGATTCATGCAGAACTTCCGGATTGTCAAAAGCTGCCCATATCAGAATTTGTGGAAGAAACTGGAAAGGGTTTTGTTGCAGAAGTAGATGGTATTCAAGTAAAGGTTGGTTCAGCGGATTATCTACAAGTGACGTCAGATGAATCAGCGCTAAACGAATCTCAGGTATACATCAAGGTTGGCGATGCTGTAGGTAGATTCATTATTGAATCAGTGTATAGGAAAGGCATTTTTGGGATGCTTGATCGGTTAAAAGGGAGTTACTCTTTGGCACTGTTGTCAGGAGATAATAGTGACGAAAAGGCAAAGCTCTCTCCTTATTTCGATGAAGTTTATTTCAATCAGAAACCAATGGATAAGCTCAATTATCTAAAGGCGGAGGAAGCAGACCAGCTGATGATAGGTGATGGCCTCAACGACGCAGGGGCGCTCAAGGAGGCTGCAGTAGGATTAGCTATTTCTGAAGATATTCATCAATTCTCACCAGCGTGTGATGGTATTATGTCGTCAGAGCGGATGACAGAACTTCCTGGAGTCTTACAATTCTCAAAAAGTGTCATTAAAATTGTTTTTGTGGCCTTTGCTATTTCTTTTTTATACAATATTGTAGGCCTTAGTTTTGCAATTACTGGATATTTAACGCCACTTATTTCAGCCATATTAATGCCCATCAGCTCAGTTACAGTTGTGGGATTTGTCACGCTTTTTACCATGTCTGTAGGAAACAGATACTTCAAAAAATGAATATAACAACGATCGAAGATGCACTGTCATTGATAAATGATGGTGATAATGTATTTATCCATAGCGCAGCTATGACACCATCTACCTTAGTAGATGGACTTAAAAACTTAGATGTAAAAAATGTAAACTTGATTCATATACACACTGAAAGTGGAGCTGAGTATTTGAATGAAGATAAGTTCACAACTTACAGTTGCTTTGTAGGAGGGAATATCAGAAAACTGATTAATTCTAGCAATAAGGCAAACTATATACCGGTGTTCTTAAGTGAGATATATCAACTGCTGGAGCAAGGCGAGCGCAAGGTAGATGTGGCCTTATTGAAAGTTTCCCCTCCAGATCAGCACGGGTATTGTTCGCTTGGGGTATCTGTGGACGTTTCGCTGGCAGCAATTCGTGCCGCTAAACATATAATAGTTGAAATAAACGAACAAGTTCCTAGAGTACATGGCGATGGATTTATCCATATTTCTCAGATTGATAAAGCCATTGAAAGTACTACTGAAATGTATTCACCTGCTCCAAGAACGCTAAGTGAAGAAGAGATGCAAATAGGTAAGTACATAGCCGAACTCATTGATGATGGTTCTACCTTGCAGATGGGCATTGGAGGTATCCCTGATGCTGTTCTTTCTCAGCTTGGAAATCATAAAGATCTGGGAATCCATACAGAAATGTTTTCAGATGGAATTTTACCCTTAGTAGAGAATGGGGTTATTACAGGAAGGCATAAAAAGGTTCTTCCAGGAAAACTAGCTTCCTGTTTCGCATTAGGTTCAAGAAAACTATATGACTTCTTGGACGACAATCCGATAGTCGAATTCAAAGAAGCCTCATTCACCAATGACACAGCCTTGATTCGTAAGAACCCGAAAGTGGTGGCAATAAATAGTGCGATAGAAGTGGACTTGACAGGTCAAGTGTGTGCCGATAGTATTGGTACCTATCAGTATTCTGGAGTAGGGGGGCAAATGGACTTCATCAGAGGTGCTGCACTGTCTCCGGGCGGGAAGCCAATCATTGCCATGACATCATCAACGAAGAAGGGACTATCTAAAATTAATCCTCTCTTGAAATCTGGTGCTAGCGTCACTACCACTCGTGCGCACGTCAGGTGGGTGGTGACTGAATATGGTGCTGTCAATCTATTTGGGAAAGATCTGTTAGAGCGCGCAAGACTACTGATCTCCATCGCCCACCCAGATCATAGAGAAGATCTGGAAAAGGCCATGAAGGAGCGATACGTTTCATAAGTCAATCTAATTGGAAGCACTGGCGATTGCTTGTGCTAGCATATGTTTGGGGATAGCACCGGACTGTCTCCAAACTTGCTGTCCTTTTTTGAATAGGATGAATGTTGGTACACCTCTAACTTGGAACTTCTGAGCTGCTGCGGGGTTTTTGTCGATATCAACCTTGATGATTTTTGCTTTGTCACCAATTTCGGATTTTAGTTCTTCCAGGACAGGTGCCATAGAATGACAAGGTCCGCACCAAGTTGCATGAAAATCAACCAGCACTGGCTGATCACTATTTATTAGTTCATTGAATTTTGACATGCATTAAAAACATCAAATGATGATCAAATAGTTCTTATACTAACTAGCTCCATAGCGTTAGCTTTTCCTCGTAGATCTATTCTTCCTTTGGTATCTACAGAGTACTGTGCTAAGCTTAAGTTGTTTGCCAGATCACCAGAGATCAAGATACTGCTATCGAGTTCGTTGCACTTTGATTGAATACGCGATGCTGTATTCAAGACATCTCCGGAGTAAGCAATCTCTCGCTTTACCACACCCATCTCACCAGCCATGACAAAACCTTGATGTAAGCCTGCCTTGAAGTTCGGTACGATTCCAAATTGTTCTTGGAAATAGTCTGATCTATTATTGATCAAAGTCTGAGATTGGAAGTAGGCATTGATGCAATTATCATTTCGTACACCAACCTTTTTTGGCCAACTAATCACAATTTCATCTCCCACATATTGATATATTTCACCTCGGTTTTTAAGAATAGCTGGGGTAATGGTTTTGAATGACTCCTTTAGAAAATCAAAGTATCGTTCTTCTCCTAGTTGCTCTGCAATAGTGGTGCTCGATTTAAGATCAAGAAACATAAAAACCCTTTCTTCCCTGCTTGCATTGAAATACTTTCCCAACAAAAATTTCGCAAATACACCTGGTCCGTATTTGTCGCTAATTTGGAAAACTATGAAAGTGGTGAGAATGACAACCATCCAAAAGAAGAACGGAATTAAAAGACTTGGACTGCTATAGGCTTCACGTACTTCTGCCCAAGCTTGTGCACTCATAATTCCAAATTCCTGATTGTAGGTGTTGTTTATCAACACAACTGGGATACTTACGATATTAAAAAGCATTAAGTAGGTAAGTAGAATGCTTCTAAGCGTCCATCCATATGATTTTGTTCTGAGGTAGTTTTCCCAAAAGAAAACAACGGCACTTCCTCCAAGAATTCCGGCTAGTAAACCAGTGATTGCACTAACAAAAAAGCCCTGTAGAAAATCAATTTTTTCAATATCATAGCCCGCATCCCAGATGTAGTTTGCATCTATAATTGCACCCATTCCTATGATATAATTGGCTAAGGACACTATTGTCCAAGCAACGGTAATCCAGAGTACTTTTTTTAAGTGCGTTGCTATACCAGTCATTGCTCAATCATAATTGAGAATAAATATAAGCATTGAAGAAAATGCCCATGGGAAAAAATCGTTTAGGATTCTTGCAGAAACCTCATTGTTCTTTCACTAGCCCCAGGGATACTAACTTGTTCCTTAAATGGGTCTCCGTGTATGGTTTCGTAATAAAGGAGGTGTTTTTCATTGATTCAATGCTCCGGATAACTTCATGTTGATTATTCCCAGACAGGAATATGACAGGCACTTCGGAGGCTTTTCTTATCTCATCCGTCGCTTCAAGGCCTGTTTTTTCTCCTGCCAACTGAATATCCATGAGGATGCAGTCTACTGCTTTCCCTTGCATTATTGAGGAAAGGTCATCAGCAGAATCGAAGGTATCGACTACCTGTCCTCCAATTTCTTGCACCATGAGTTCAAGAGACAAAGCTGTGATATAGTTATCCTCAAATATGATTACCTTCATCCTTTGCTGGAAATCTTACTTTAAAGCTAGTTCCTTTATATACCTGCCTATAAAGCTCTCCTTTCAATTGTTTAGAAAGCTGAGATATCATAGATAACCCAACTGATTTATAGCGATCATGTTTGATAATATCAAAACCTTTTCCTTCATCTTCTATGCTTAGGCAGTATTCGCCACCTTCCTTTAAAAACGAAACGCGCACTACACCTCCATTTTCAGCCTCATATGCATGCTTTATAATGTTGGAGATGCATTCATTCGTAATCAATCCTAAAGCAAGAATACTATCCACATCCATTTTGTGATCTGTCTTGTCCTAGAATAGGTTGACCAAATTAGCTTAGTTTAAAGTTTAAATATTTGAAGATCATTTCCAAGAAGGATCTAATGGGATTGTAGTTCTGTGTGCTTGGTAGGGTGTTAGGAATCCACAACTTAGGTGTGGTCTAAAGTTATTGTAGAGGTTGATTGACTCTTTGATCCATTTGCTTGCTTGAGATCTATTTATGAATCCTTCACCGATATCAAATTCATCTTTAAGGATACCATTGACTCTTTCGGCTATTGCGTTTTCATATGGGTCATACTTAGTGGTCATACTTATGGAGATGTTATGCTGTTCGAGAAGGTTTATATAATCTCTGTGACAGTACTGCAAACCTCTATCGGAATGATGAATGAGAGGATAGGAGTATTGTTTGTTTTTGAGGGCCATTTTGAGGGCATTGATAGCGCTT
>JABSPG010000769.1 GCA_013214445.1 Ekhidna sp.
TGCCCAGGCTCGCTCATGCACAGGTGCTGAATCTACAAACACCCTACCATCAACCTCACCAATCTGCTCATAAATTTTGACCATAAAGTCTTTCAGTTTTTCCTTTATGACAAAGTGATAATCTTGACCGTAGGCATACTTGGCTACTTTGGGTTTAGCGGAGGATTGGTATATGTTCTCCGGATAATAATTGTAGATTAGGGATACAACTGATTTTGCCCCAGGTACTAGTTTGGAAGGGTCCAGTCGTTTTTCGAAATGGTTTTCCAGATAGCCCATCTTTCCTTGATATCCCCGCTTGAGCCATTCTTCTAATTTGGGAGCCTCATCGGCTAAAAACTCAGCTTTGGAAATCCCGCAAAATGAAAATCCTAGGTCTTTGGCAATTTTTAGTATAGTATCCCTGCGGGTCATGAAGTAAATTTACACTTGGATATCACTTCAGATAGTGAACAATTGAATTAGAATTTTATTTCTAAGAGGGATGATAGTAGATGCGATTTTAGCAGGGTTGATTTTTTATCTAATGTTTCCACTATTGACAGGATACTGCGCCAGTCAATATGGACGGTCCTTTGGCAGATGGTTTGCCTTCGGTTGCGTACTCCCAATCATCTCATTTTTCATTCTTTTTGGTTTGATTTCTTGGAATGAAAAAGCAACCCCTCGTCACAAGTTTACAAGAAGAGAACGGAAGGAGTCCGAAAAACTAGTAGCCGAACTGCTGACTAATGCCAGCGTAGAAGAGGTGCAGATAGCTCCAAGTCAAAGATCCCCTGAAAATAGAAAGGTTGATTTAGGGAAAAAAAATACTTCTAAGACCTGACTAGTTTACTGGATAAATGCAATACAAATAGTGTTATTAGATGATCCAACTTGCTACTGCAAGCTGGATCATAATTAACTTAAGTCAAGGTCAGTTCCGCCACAAATCAAGAATGAATGCATATTCTTGGGCGATATCTAAGAAGCTATCAAACCTTCCAGAACCACCACCGTGCCCACCTGATGTGCTAATTTTCACTAAGACTTCATTGTCATCTGTTTTCATTTCTCTGGTTTTGGCAGCAGTCTTGAGCGCTTCCCAGTATGGAACATTATCATCGTGAATTGAACATGTAAAATACATACTAGGGTAAGTCTGTTCTTTTACATTCTCATAGGGTGCGTACGAAAGCATATATTGAAAATACTCTTCTTCTTTAGGATTTCCCCACTCTTTGTATTCACCTGTGGTGAGTGGTAGGGTTTCGTCTAGCATGGTATTTACTACATCCAAGAACGGAACATTCAATATTCCTGCTTTGAATAGGTCAGGCCGTTGGTTCATAACAGCACCAACTAAAAGCCCGCCAGCGCTACCGCCACTTGCTACGATGTTTCCTTTTTCTATGTAGTCCTCTTCGATGAGGTAATTAGCCACACTAATAAAATCCTGAAAAGTATTCTTCTTTTCTAGGAGTTTTCCTTCCTGATACCAAAGTTCCCCTTTGTCACTTCCTCCACGGACATGAGCGATGGCATAGATTACATCTCTATCCAATAAAGATAGGCGGGCATAAGAAAAAGTATGGTTCAGAGGAAACGCCATAAGAACCATAACTAGTCAAATAGAGCTTGCGAGTTCCAAACGTCTTCTTTCCATTTATCTTGGATGTCAATGGAACCTTTTCAGCACCCTTTTTATAGATCAAAGTAACTGGAATTTTCTTGTCATCATGCGAGGTAGCATACACTCGTTCCATTTTGTATTCTTTAGCATCGTAATACCCTTGAACTTTCGTTTGCTTTACGATTGTGCTTTTCTGACTATCAAAATCGTAGCGATAGACAATTGGTGGAGTAACAGGATCTTCATATACGAATAGAAAAGAACCTCCATTAGGATCCAGATTTCTGTTTAGACTTACTACATGAGGCTGGCTTCCCATCTTAAGGCTTTCAGATTTCCCAGATTTCAGATCGAGAATTTTCAGATAGCTCTGCGCATTATTTTTTTCAATTAATACCAAGTGATTGTCAAAAACCTGAAAATTTGTAATCATGGTCTCATTCCTGTGTGCAGCAATTAATTCCCCGTTTTCTATCTGTCGTTC
>JABSPG010000770.1 GCA_013214445.1 Ekhidna sp.
GCTAGGGTGATTTACTACTTTGAAATCCATCATAGGTTCCAGATACATATACTATTGTGTCTTTTGTCACTTTTGGTATAGTTAGATTGGTGCCAACAACAGATGGAATGGTTTGATCTTCAAAGGCGTATAGTTGTATTTTCTCAGCGTCGGGAATATTAACTATAACATCTTCACTTGGGCAAGAAGTAATCGGATCAAGATTTGGGGGCTCTGGTCTCTCTGCCACTATGATCGTCCTTATCATTGAGCCTTCGCATCCTTGAGCACTTCGAACGGTCAATTCCACTAGATATTCGCCTGGATTGGAGAAGTTCAATGAAGGGTTCTGAATTGTTGATGAGGTACCATTTCCAAAGTTCCAATTCCATGAAATTGCATCGAGACTTTTATCAGTGAAATGGATAATGTTGGTGGTAGGATGGTCTAGGTATAAGGTGTCTGTTGAAACTTCAAAATCAGCGATATCTTCAAACAGTTTGATCCTGATTTCAAACAGGTCAGACGGATATCCTAAATCTACATTTTTCACATAGAAGATTGTATCCGAGGTGATACCCGTGATGGTAAAAATAGAATCAATAGTTATCAAGGTTTGTTCTTTAGCATCTTCATACAATTCGAAGAAGGTGCCTGATTCAAGATCAATTTGAGTTGATGTGCCATCACATGTGAAGATGGTTTCTAGTACTCTAGGATTTTCAGTAACCTGTCTAATTCGATCCGGAGCTGTCAATAGATGAGCTTCCAAGCTTTCTATATTCGATGATAAGGTATAAATGACATGGACAGTTTCCTCTTCAAGACCTGCAATTTCATTGATCGTGGTTCCTTGCAAAACAGCAACATTGTTTCCTGATCCATTTAGCCCGGCGGCAATGTCATACTGATCTGTCAACATTTGGTACTTGACTTCATCAGAAATAAATCCTTCGACATCAGCTGAATTTCCCTCAGTGCTTGTCAAGTCTATCAAGTTATGGGTAGAGGTATCGCCTCCAATCATTTGCATTCCTGCGTACAAAAATTCTTCACTGTCTTGAGTGAGGACATAATTCAAAGAATCATTGTAAAAGGCTCGATTAGAGCTACTATCAGCAAGATCCCAATCGGCATAGGTAGCGACGGTTAGATTGTTTATTGGCGTTTCGGAAGTATTAACTAATCTGTAGCTAACAATCAGAAAGTCTTCATTTTGCCAAGCATAGCTCGACTGTTCTATCAATAGTGAATGTGCTTCGTCGGTGAATTCTGTGTATCCGAAATAGTCAGCGCTAGGGTGATGCTGGATTTTGAAATGCCTTTGAATACTGAAATCTTGATCTCTGGAAAACGTGGAGTAATCAGAGATCATGTTGTCAGAAACAGTTGAATCATTTGTCGCTAGCAGAAATCCAGCGTATTTCATGACTGTATCAGAGTGATAGATAAATCCAGATCCTTTCCGATCATCATAGGAATTTAAGGCAAGGTTACCATTGCTGCTTAGTGTCATAAACGTATTGGAATTTCCAAAGTCGACATATGAAGGAGCTGTAGTGATTTCGTAAAATTGAAAGTCCTGGTAAGAGCCTTCATTGAAGTCCATGCGGATACTAATGGCAGTATTCGGTTCGATTTCATCTTTGAGTACTAGGGTAAATGCGTTACGGGCTGTGTCACCTGTATTTAAGAAACCTACAGCACTTTCACTTTGTATGATATCGAATTGATTGTCCGGGGAGGACAAGTTGATGAATGGGTCATTGATTGGTGATAAGTAGTTCACAAAAGCATTTGTAATTTCAACTGTGTCACCAAAGAATACCAACCCGTCATTGCCTGTAGATGCTGTGATGTCAATTGCTCGCATCGACTTAACATTGGTAGCTGTTACTGCATTGAATATGTTCAAGCGGCCTTTTCCCAGCTTTCCATCATAGATGTCATTTGAACCAATATCGTATATGTCATCCGTTGTGCTTCTTACTCGTTCCATGATCTGATAAGCTGAAAGGTTCGGGAATTGATCTTTAACCAAAGCCGCTGCTGCCGATACTTGCGGAGCTGCATAGGAAGTGCCGAACCCACCATTGGCATAGCCATTGT